>DATJUL010000441.1:0-9046 GCA_035502295.1 Allostellaceae bacterium
AGCCGCAAGATCCACATGAGCCCGCAGGTCGATCTCGCAACGGTCGCGGCCTTGACCCCCGGCTTCACCGGCGCCGATCTCGCCAATCTGGTCAACGAGGCCGCGCTCTTGGCCACGAGGCGGGGCGCCGACGCGGTGACCATCGATGATTTCACCGCGGCGATGGAGCGCATCGTTGCCGGCCTCGAAAAGAAGAACCGGCTTTTGAACCCGCACGAGCGCGAGGTCGTGGCGCACCACGAGATGGGGCATGCGTTGGTGGCGCTGTCATTGCCCGGCACCGACCAGGTGCACAAGGTGTCGATCATCCCGCGTGGTATCGGCTCGCTCGGCTACACGATCCAGCGGCCGACCGAGGACCGCTATCTGATGACCCGCCAGGAACTCGAAAACAAGATGGCGGTGCTGCTCGGCGGCCGCGCCGCCGAGACCATCGTGTTCGGCGAATTGTCGACCGGCGCTTCCGACGACCTCGCCAAGGTGACCGACATCGCGCGCGGCATCGTGACCCGCTACGGCATGACCGAGGAGCTCGGCCTGATCGTCTACGAGAAGAGCCCACACAGCCTGCTCGGCGGCGACCAGCCGCAGATGACTTATCTGGAGCGCAGCTACAGCGAGGAAACCGCGCACGAGATCGACGCCGCGGTCAAGAAGATCGTCGATGACGCGTTCCGCCGCACCGTCAATCTGCTGCGGGCGCGCCGCGCTCTGCTTGAACAAGGCGCCCATCAGCTGCTCGAACACGAAACGCTCGACGAAAGCGACCTCGCGGCCCTGCTGAAGCAGCCGGCGGTCGCGGAATAGGTTGCGCGGCCCGGTCGTGCGGCCGATCATGGCGCGTGCAATTTTTGCGGGAAGCGATCGTGAGCAAATCGACGCAACCGGGGGGCTCACGGCCCTATGGCCGCGGCACCGGCGTGCCGGATCCCGCCGACGTCCACGTCGGCGGGCGCATCCGCGCGCGGCGCCTCTTGATCGGCATGAACCAGGAGACGCTCGCCAACCGGCTCGGCTTGACCTTTCAACAGGTGCAGAAATACGAAAGCGGCGCCAACCGGGTCAGCGCCTCGCGCCTGTCGCAGATCGCCGAGCTTCTCGGCGTCGCCGTAGATTATTTCTTCATCGGCCTCGGCGGCGAGGACGGATCGGCGGACGCCGGCGAAACGGCTGCGCGTGAGCGGCTGCAGCGCCCGGAAGCGATCGAGCTGATTCGCTCGTACTACGCGATCGGCGACGAGCGCCTCCGCCGCCAGTTTCTCGACATGATAAAGGCGGTGGCCCAGTCGCAGCGGCGCTAGCCGCGGCGGCTGTCAGGGAACGCGCCTTGTTGAATTCCTGCAACACCCGGCCGGGTTGCTGCACGTCGGCGGATCGGAACCCTTTGGTTTGCAGCCGCCTGCCTGTAGCTTGGCGGCGATGTCTTTGCCGGGACCACCGATGATCACGAGGCCGCAGCACCGATCGACCTTGGCATGGCGCCGGGCGGCCCTGGCGGCGCTCGGCTGCGGCGTCGCCGCTCTGGCGCCGGCGGCGGCGCAGGCGCAGAACATCACTTATGGCGAGGTCAAACTCGGCGTGCTGGACCATGACGTGCACTTCCTTGGCGGCAAGGAAGGCGGCGTCGACCTCAACCCCGAGCTCATCCTCCAGTCGCCGATCGCCGATGCCTGGGCGGCCGAGGTGCCGACGTACCTGCGCTGGCTCGTACAGCCGCGCCCGACAGTGGGCGGCGAGATCAACACCGCGGGCTTTACCGACCAGGGCTATTTCGGCCTCACCTGGACGTGGCAGCTGGCCTCCGACCTGCTGCAGCCGGGCGACGGCATCACCTTCGGCCTGTTCGAAGGTCCGAGCTTCAACAACGGCGACATCGTCGCGACGGCGCCCGACCGCAAGAGCCTCGGCTCGCACGTGCTGTTCCGCGAAGCCGCCGAACTCGGCTATCGCATCAACCCGGTGTGGACGATCTCGCTGTTCTTCGACCACGTCTCGAACGCGGGGTTCGCCCGATACAACCAGAGCATCAACGATTTAGGCGCCCGCCTCGGCATGCGCTTCTGAGAGCGCGGCGCCGAAGGGACAGCCGAGCCGGTCCCGCCGTCCGGCCTAATCGGTGGCCAGCACGCGGGCGAGCTGGCTCAGCGCCTCCTGGTGGCGCTCGTTCCGGATCTGCGCGAAGTTGCGCGCGAGTTCGAGGCACATGCGCTCGCGCGGGCTGATCGCGCGGGTATCCTGCGTCTCCAGCCCGTCGAAGAAATAGCCCACCGGTACGCTCAACACCTGGCCGATCTCATAGAGCCGGCCCGCGGAAATCCGGTTGATGCCGCGCTCGTATTTGTGCGCCTGCTGATAGGTGACGCCGATCAGATCGGCCAATTGCTGCTGTGTCAGACCGAGCATGATGCGGCGTTCGCGCACGCGCGCGCCGACATGGCGGTCGATGTCCTGCGTCCGCCCCGGCGAACGCCGCGACGCCGCCGCGCGGTAAGAGGAGCCGCGCTCGCGGAGGGTTTCGGCGGGCGCCTTGCTGATACGGCTGTGTTGGGTCATTGGTTCACTCGTTCAATCGCGCTGCGGGGGCCCGTCCGCGAACCGGATTGGATCAGCGCCCGGAAGCCCCGCTCAACCTGCGCATCCTGCCGATTGGAACGGGCCGATGTGTCAAATTTGAGGCAGGTTTCGCCGATCCGGCGAGAGCGACGCAACGCACGCGATCAAGGCCCGATCACCATCGCCGGCGGATGCGCAGGCGGCGCAGGGCATCGTTCATCGCGGCGCGTCTCGCAAATGGCGCCGTGTCAGTCGCGCAAACCCGGCCAGCCCGGCCCAAACCGGCGTACCTGATCGGGCCGCAACTTTGCGTTGCGGTTGGCGCGCCGCACTATTAACTAAGCCGTCGGGCGGGTGTCGGCCTTGATTGCCGCAAGGCTACCCCGCGAATGCAAGGTGGCGCAAATGAACCTTCTGTCCCACGCGACGCTGATGTCGCGCCGTCTGCTGCTGGGCGGCGGCATCGGCATCATGGCAATCCCGATGCGGATCGGGGCCGCGCGCGCCGCGCCCTCGGAAGACCCGCGGGCTGTCGTCCAGTATGTCGCTGCCGAGGGGCTCGCCGCGGCCGACCCGCGGCTTCCGTTTAAGCAGCGGTTTCATCGGCTTAGGAAACTGTTCAGCCACTATTTCGACATCGGCCACATCGCCGCCTTCGCGCTTGGCCATTACCGCAGGCTCGCGACGCCTGAGCAGCTGCGCCAATACAACCATCTCTACGTGACCTTTACGGTCGAGGTCTATGGCGGCCAGCTCGCTCAATACGCGAATTTGCCGGTTCGCGTTACCGACAGCCGGCTCTCTGAGGGAGAGCCGGTCGTCACCACCGAAATCAGTCGCCCGGACGCGGGTCCGGTAAAAATCGACTGGTATCTCGTCGATCGCCACGGCCGCTGGAAGGTCGGCGACGTCAATATCGGCGGCATCAGCATGAAGGACAGCCAGCGGCAGTATTTCGCGCAATGGATCGAAACCAATGGCGGCCAGTTCGGCGCGCTGTTGGCGGTGATGCGCCAGGTGATCACGGCGTCGCGGCAAGGGGCGATCTGACCCGATGTCCGCACCGGCTCGATGAATGACACCGACCGTCAGGCGCCCTCGTTGGGATCGGGGTAGAGGTCGCCGACAATGGCGGTGACGCCGGGCCGCGACATTGCCAGCGAGTAGCGGCCGTCGCGGTCGCGCGCGAGGCGACCGTCCTGGCGCAGCCGGTCGAGCGCGGCGGCGATCTCGCGCCCGTCGTCGCTGCCGACCCCCTCGACGATGTCGGCATAAAACATCGGCCCCTCGGCCAGCGCTGCCTCCACCGACTGAAACCGCGCCGGCCCCATAAAGACCTTTGCGCCAGCCTGGGTCAGCGGGATGTCGCCGGCCCGGCCCAGCGGCTTTGTGCAGTCAAACCCGGTCTTGGCGCCGGTGCGGCGGCCCTTGAGCGAGGGGTCCATCGTCATGCCGAGCATGCCATCGAGCACGACGAGGTCTTCGTCGGCCTGAAAGCGCGTGCCGAGCGCCCACCCGACTTGCCCCTCGTCGCTGATATCGATGTCGTCGTCGAACACGAAGATGTGCTTGACCGGCCTGAGCGCCCCGAACAGCGTCAGGATCGCCTGGCGCGCCTCGCCCGGCGCGCGTTGGCGCAGCGCGACGCGCAGATTGTTGGCGCCGCCCGAGCGGGTGCAGAGATAGGCCGCGACGGCATCGCGCCCGCTCGCCTTCAGGATGCGCAGTGCCTCGGCCTCGGTGCGCAGCGCGCTGATATTGGCGCTGTCGGTCTGGTCGAGCACTTCGGCCGAGCCGTGCAGCAGGGTCAAATGCATGACATCGCGGCGCAGCGTGATCGCGGTGCAGTGAAACACCGGGTCCATATGGATCGCGCCGTAATAGCCCATGTATTCGCCGTAGGGGCCTTCGGGTTCGACATAGCCGCGCTCGTCGAGATAGCCTTCGAGCGTCATCTCGGCGTCGGCCGGCACCAGAATATTGTTGGTGAGGCTCTTGACGATTGCGGCCGGCTCGCCGCGCAGTTGTGCGATCAGCGCCAGTTCGTCATCGCCCTGGCGCATCGTCGCGGCGATGAAGTCCAACGGATGGGCGCCGACCGTGAAGGTGACCGGCAGCTTTTCGCCGCGAGCGACGCAGGCATGGTAGATGCGCTTCAGATCGGAGGGCGCGGTGACGTTGGTGCCGCATTCGGTGCGATTGCGCAGGCTCAATCGCCGGCAGCCGACATTACGCCGGCCGCTCGCCGGGTCGACCGTAAAGTCCATCGCCGAACTGATGTAACAGCTGCCGTCAAAGGCATGCTGCGGATGAAACGGCAGCCGCGTCAGGTCGATGTCGCCGCCGGTCAGCACGATGTCGTGCACCGGCGCGTCCGCCGAGGGGATTTCGATGATTTTCTGCGGCTCGGCCAGGCGGCGGTAATAGGCGTCGTAGAGCTTGTCCTCGCTGGTGCCGAACGCGGCGGCGAGGCGGCGGCGGCTGCCGGCGGTCTTGGCGACGATTTCGGCGTGCTCCGGCCCGGCCTGTTTGAACAGGACGGCCTTCGTCGTGCCCTCGATGATCGGGCTGAGGCCGGTGAGCGGCACCGGCTCGTCGTGCACCTCAACTTCGCCCAAGTCGATCAGCCGCTCGACAAAGCGGCGGAGGCGGAATTTCTCGGTGTCGATGGCGGAGGTGCCGCGGCTCATGGCGTTTCTGCCCCTTGGAGTTTGCGGCAGGATAGCGCGGGCAAACGCGATTGACCAATCTCGACGGTGCAGCGAATGAGCGAAATCGAGCCGTTTGCGGCCCTTGGCGTGCAGGGCTTCCTGCATCGCCCGGAAGGTGCCGCGCAGGGCGGGCTGGTGCTGACGCACGGCGCCGGCGGCAACAGCAAAGCGCCGCTGCTCGTCGCGGCCGCTACAGCGTTTGCGGCCGCCGGCCTTGTTGTGCTGCGCTGCGACCTGCCGTTCCGCCAGAAGCGACCGAAGGGACCGCCATCGCCGGGTGGCGCCGCCGCCGACCGCGCCGGATTGCGCGCCGCCGTCCTCGCGCTGCGCCGGATTGCGGCCGGCCCGATCCTGCTCGGCGGCCAATCCTACGGCGGGCGGCAGGCGACAATGCTCGCCGCGGAAGAACCCGGCCTCATCGCCGGCCTCTTGCTGTTATCCTACCCGCTGCACCCGCCGGGCCGGCCGGAGCGGCCGCGGACCGAACATTTCCCGCGGCTTACGGCGCCGTGCGTGTTCGTGCAGGGCGGTACCGACCCGTTCGGCGCGCCGGCCGAACTGCGCCAAGCGATCACCGCAATCCCGGCCTCGACGCAGCTGATCGAGATCGCCGGCGCCGGCCACGATCTGAAGCGGGGCCGGATCGACCTCGCGCCGATCGTCGCGGCGACGGTGTCGCTGCTCGGCTGAGCAGGCTGGACGCCTGCCCGCGCTCGGCGCCAAACTGTGCCGAGGCCATCGAAAGGGAGGAGACCCATGCCCGTTGCCACGATCCGCGGCGTCAAAATCAATTACGAAGTGCTTGGCGAGCGCGGTCCGTTTGTCGCGCTGCAGCCGGGCGGACGGCGCGCCGGCTCGTCGCTGCGCCCGCTCGCGGCGAAGATCGCCGAAGCCGGTTATCGCGTTGTCATCTACGACCGGCGCAACACCGGCGCCTCATCGCTCGCGATCGACGGTGACAGCGAGAACGACGAATGGGCCGAGGATCTGCATGCATTATTGGCGCAGATCGACGCGCTGCCGGCGTTTATCGGCGGCAGTTCGTCGGGCTGCCGGTTGGCGCTGGTGCTGGCGCGGCGCCGGCCGGAGGATGTCCGCGGCCTCCTCTTGTGGCGCATCACCGGCGGCGCCGTTGCCGCCGAGCGGCTGACCAACCAATATTATTCGACGCACATCGACGCGGCGGCGAAGGGCGGCATGGCGGCGGTCTGCGCGCTCGACCATTGGAAGGAGGTCATCGCCGTCAATCCGCCGGCGCGCGACGCGCTGATGCGCATGGACCCCAAGGATTTTATCGCCCGCATGACACGCTGGCGCACGAGCTTTGTCGCCGGCACCGAGCATCCGGTCATCGGCCTCGGCCCGGCCGAATTGCGCGCGATGACGATGCCCGCCTGCATCTGCCCCGGCAAGGACCCGGTGCACCCGCTGCCCGCCGGGCAGGCCGCGCATCGCCTGCTGCCCAATGCCGAATATCACGAGGTGGTGAGCGAGGAGCGCGGCACGATCGACGAAGCCTTTGTCGATTGGGACGCCCGCGAAGGCCTCTTGGCCGCGACGTTCATCGACTTTCTGCGCCGCCACGCAAGGCGGTAATTTTTGAACAATGAGACAGTGAGACGGCGGGATCGGGTTTTCGCGGCATCTCGTTGCCTCACTGTCTCATTGTGAAATCTCGACAATGATTTTGGCAGCGCAGCAGCGATTTCTCGATCACTGCCGGGTGGGGCACCTGGCGACGGCCGACCGACAAGGCGCGCCGCATGTCGTGCCCGTCTGTTATGCGGCGGACGGCGACACGCTCTACATCACGATCGACGAGAAACCGAAACGCCAGGACCGCAAGCTGAAACGGCTGCGCAACATTCTCGAAAACCCAAGAGCCGCGTTTGTCGCCGACCGCTGGGACGAGGATTGGTCGCGGCTCGGCTGGGTCATGCTGCGCGGGAAGGCCGAAATCCTCGACAGCGGCGCGGAACACGACCGCGCGCAGGCGCTGCTCGTGGCCCGCTACCCGCAATATCGTGCGATGAACCTCAAGGACCTGCCGGTCGTCGCATTGCGCATCGCCCGCGTCGCCGCCTGGGGCGACCTGTCGGGCGAATGAACGACGCGTCGCCGCGACGCGGCCGCCGGTTGCAAGCGGCGGCGCGCGCGGGCAAGCTTGCCGCAGAACGGCACGGCGGAGGACCGCGCGATGGCGGATGACCATCACCCCCACGATCATCGGGACGGCTCGGAATTGTCCGAGATGCAATTGCGCGTGCGCGCGCTCGAAACGATCCTGACCGAGAAGGGCTATATCGATCCGGCCGCGCTCGACCGGCTCATCGAGGATGCCGAAACCCGGATCGGCCCGCATATCGGCGCGCGCATCGTGGCGCGCGCGTGGACCGACCCCGAGTTCAAGCGCCATCTGCTCGACGACGCGACAGAGGCGGTCAATCGCTTGGCGGGCTTCGATCCGGTAGCGGCCCATCTGATCGCGGTCGAAAACACGCCGCAGACCCACAACATCGTCGTCTGCACCTTGTGCTCCTGCTATCCGTGGTCGGTGCTGGGGTTGCCGCCGGTGTGGTACAAATCGGCGCCCTACCGCTCGCGCGCGGTCATCGACCCGAAGGGCGTCCTGGCCGAGTTCGGCGTCACGCTGCCGCCCCAAACGCACATCCGGGTGTGGGATTCGACCGCCGAAACGCGGTTTCTCGTCGTGCCGATGCGGCCCGAAGGCACCGACGGCTGGAGCGAGGAGCAATTGGCGCGGCTGGTGACGCGCGACAGCATGGTCGGCACCGGACTGGCAAAATTGCCGGCCGAGATCACCCGATGAGCAACACGATCCACGACATGGGCGGCATGCACGGGTTCGGGCCGGTGCTGCCCGAGCCGCATGAGCCGCCGTTCCACGAGGTCTGGGAAGGGCGCGTCTTGGCGATGCAGCGCGCGATGGGGTATCTCGGGTTGTGGACGATCGACGGCGGCCGCGCCTCGCTCGAAACCCTGCCGCCGCTGGTCTACCTCGCCGCTTCCTATTACGAGCGCTGGTTTTTGGGACTGGAAAAGCGGGTCGTCGCGCACGGGCTGGTCGGCGAGGATGAAGTCGTCGCCGGGCGCTCGCTGCGCCCCGGCCGGCCGCTCAACCGCAAGCTGACCGCCGATCTCGCCAGGGATTGGCGTGGACCGATGTCAGGCTTTGAACGGCCGGCGCCCGCGCCGGCGCGCTTCAAGCCGGGCGACGCGGTCAGGACGCGCAACATCAACCCGACGACGCATACCCGCCTGCCGCGCTATGCGCGCGGTAAACGCGGCACGGTCGAGGCGGTGCGGGGCTGTCACGTGTTTCCCGACTGCGCCGCCTTGGGGGCCGGCGACGACCCGCAATGGCTTTATACGGTCGTCTTCCCGGCGCGCGAATTGTGGGGCGAGGACGCGGATCCTGCGGTTGCCGTCTCGATCGAGGCCTTCGAACCCTATCTGATCGCGGTATGAGCGACGCCGCGCTGACGGAATTCGTCGCGGCGCTGCCGGGTCTGCCGCGCGACGAGGCCGGACCCGTGTTCCGCGAGCCGTGGGAGGCCGAGGCCTTCGCGATGACGTTGGCGCTGCATCGGCGCGGCGCGTTCACGTGGCCGGAATGGGCCGCCGCGCTGGCGGAGGCGATCACGCGGGCGCAACGGGCGGGCGACCCCGACCGCGGCGACACGTATTACCATCACTGGCTCGCCGCGCTTGAACGCCTTGTCGCGGAGAAGGGCATCGCCGACGGGGCAGACCTCGCCGGC
>DATJUL010000442.1:0-12478 GCA_035502295.1 Allostellaceae bacterium
TTCGCCCAGCTGTTCGGCGGCGCGGTGCTGGATGCGCCGCGCCTGCTGGTGGCGGAAGCGCTGTTTGCGATCGGCCGCTACGAAATCGAGGATGTGCGCTTTCACCCGTACACGAGCAAATTCGACTATTGGCTCGAAGGCCGCGCCCGTCTCGACCCGGCCGAAGTGCGCGGCTATGTGCTCTACAACGATCCGTCAAAGGCCGATTGCGGCGGCTGCCACCTCGATCTGCCGGGTCCCGACGGCACGCCGCCGTTGTTTACCGACCACCAGTTCGAGGCATTGGGCGTGCCGCGCAACCCGGCACTCGCCGCCAATCACGATCCCGCCTACATCGATCTCGGCATCTGCGGCCCCTACCGCACCGACATGGCGAACGAGACGCAATATTGCGGACTGTTTACGACACCGACATTGCGCAACGTCGCGACCCGGCACGTGTTTTTTCACAACGGCGTCTATCATTCGCTGCAGCAGGTGCTCGATTTCTACAATTTTCGCGACACCGCGCCGCAGAAGATCTACCCGCGGCGACCGGATGGCACGATTGCCCAATTCGACGATCTGCCGCAGCGCTATCGCGCCAATATCGACGAGAGCGATCCGCCGTTCGGTCGCAAGCTCGGCGCCGTGCCGGCGATGACGCCCGAGGACGAAGCGGACATCATCGCCTTTCTCAAAACGCTGACCGACGGCTATCGGCCGGGGCAATGATGCTGGACGATCGTGACCCGGGCCGCACCGAGCGATATGCTGTCCCAGGCGACGTGGCGAGGGAGCGGAAAGATGCCGGCCGAGGTCAGCGAACTCAAGGTCCGCGACGTCCGCATCAGGCTCCAGCGCGCCGGGCAGGGCGCGCCGGTGCTGTTTCTGCACGGCGCCGGCGGCGTGCCGCAATGGCTGCCGTTTTTCGACCTGTTGGCCGAGCGCTGCGAGGTGTGGGTGCCGGAGCATCCCGGCTTCGGCGCCTCCGACGACCCGCGGTGGATCCGCTCGATCGGGGATCTCGCGCTGTTCTATCTCGATCTCCTTGAGGAGATCGGGCTCGACCATGTCCATCTGATCGGCAATTCGCTGGGCGGCTGGCTCGCCGCCGAAATCCTGGTGCGCGACCGCGCGCGGTTCAGAAGCCTCGTGCAGTTGGCGCCGGCCGGCCTGCGCGCCCCCGGCATGCCGCCGGGCGACAACTTCATCTGGGGTCCGGAAGAGGCGGTGCGCAATCTTTATCACGATCAGTCTTTCGCCGACCGCATCCTGCAGCTGACGCCGGACCAGGGGCAGCTCGACGTGATGCTGAAAAACCGCTTTTCGGCGGCGAAGTTCGGCTGGCAGCCGCGCTGGCACAACCCCGATCTCGAAAAATGGCTGCACCGCATCAAACTGCCGGCGCTCGTCGTGTGGGGCGACGCGGACAAGCTGATGCCGCCGGCCTGCGCGCCGCTGTGGCGCGACCGCCTGCCGGACGCGCGGCTCGTCATCGTCAACGATTGCGGCCACCTGCCGCATGTCGAGCAGGCGCCGCTTGTCGCCCGCCATATCCGCCAGTTTCTGGAGGGAGTTGCGTGATGAAGCTCGTCTCCTTCCACCTGATGCCATACCGGCCGCTCGACCTCGAAGAAGCGGCGAAGCATCGCTCGGCGTGGGTCGTGCTGCCCAACCGTCTCTACGATCCGGTGAAGGGCGCCGAGGAATACGAGCGCCACCTCGACGCGCTGGTTTATGCCGAACAGCTCGGCTTCGATGCGATCGGCGTCAATGAGCATCACCAGACCGCCTACGGCTTGATGCCGGCACCCAACCTGATCGCCAGCGCGCTGATCCAGCGGACCAGGCGAGTGCAGATCGCGGTGTTGGGGCGCGCCCTGCCGCTCGTCAACAACCCGATCTACATCGCCGAAGAATTCGCGATGCTCGATGTCATGTCGAAGGGGCGGCTCATCGCCGGCTTTGTGCGCGGCATCGGCTCCGAATACCATTCCTCCGGCGCCAATCCGTATTTCTCGCACGAGCGTTTTCACGAGGCGCACGACCTGATCGTGCGGGCGTGGACCGAGCCGGGGCCGTTCGCGTTCGAGGGCCGGCATTTCAGCCTGCAATACGTCAATCTCTGGCCGCTTCCCTACCAGCGGCCGCATCCGCCCATTTGGATCCCGTCGCAGGGATCGAGCGAGACCGTCGCCTGGGCCGCCGATCCGAGCCGCAAATACCCGTTCCTCGTGACGTTCTCGTCGGCCGATCTGGTGGCGCGCTACCACACGAGCTATCGCCAGAAGGCGCGCGAATACGGCTATGAAGCGTCGGGTGACCAGCTCGGCTGGGCCTGCCCGATCTATGTCGCCGAGACCGACGCGCGGGCCCGCGCCGAAGCCGGCCGCGCGGTCGAGACCCTGTTCAACGATTTCCTGCGCCAGACCTTCGAGATGCTGATGCCGCCCGGCTACACGTCGATGACTTCGATGAAGAATTTCATCGCCAACCGCGCCGCGCTGCGCGATGCCGGGCGGATGACGGCCGAGGCGCTGATCGACAGCGGCACGGCGCTGATCGGCAGCCCGCAGACTGTGCTCGCCGGCATCGAGCGGATGCGCGAGCGCACCGGCTTCGGCATCCTCGTCGCGCTGTTGCAGTTCGGCATCCTCGGCGACGAACTGACGCGCCGCAACATGGACATGTTCGCGGCCGAAATCATGCCGCATCTGCGCGGCTAGACGGTGACTGCTTCGACACCGAACCCGTCGCCCCCGCGCAAGCGGGGGCCCAGAGCCGGCGATGACTCCCGCATGCGCCGGAACGACGGTCTGGGATGACGCGAAGCGCGCAAGCCGGTTCGGCGCCGCGGGCCCTCGACGCCGCGTTGCTTGAAACCTGGGCGCTGTCCTATCTGGCGCGCTATGCCAGTTCGGCCGACAACCTGCGGCGCGTGTTGATGCGCCGGGTGCGGCGGCTTCTCGGCGCCGATCGCGACACGTTGCGCGCCGCCGATGCGCTGATCGAGGCGCTGGTCGCGCGCTATTGCGACGCACAATTGCTCGACGACGCGGCCTATGCCGCGGCGCGGGCGCGGCGCGACCTCGCGCGCGGCCGCTCATTGCGCCGCATCGCGGCGGGTCTTGCGGCGAAAGGGGTCGGCGGCGCCGACGCGGCGGCGGCGATCGGCGCGTTGCGCGAGGGCGCGGCCGATCCGGACCTCGTCGCCGCCGTGGCGTTTGCCCGCCGGCGTCGCCTGGGGCCGTTTCGCGCGCAGGAACGCGACCGGGACCGCGAACTGGCGGCGTTTGTTCGGGCCGGGTTCGCGCGGCAGACCGCCGAAGCTGTGCTCGCCTGTGCCGATGCCGCCGCCATCGACACACTCCTGGCTGACCATGAGGCAGTGAGGCAATGAGAGCGGCTTTTTGCCGAATCTCAATAACTCACTGTCTCATTGTGAATTCTTCTCATTCACTGGAGCAGGCGGCCGAGGCCGGGGAAGCGGTCGCTGCTGCCGAGGCGGCGCCGCATCGCCCACAGCGCCGCCTGGTTGGTCGTCACGACCGGTTTGCCGAATTCTCGCTCCCAAGCCGGAATGGCGGCCATCGTCGGGAAATTGCCGCCCGGTACGACAAACGCCTCGATCTCGGGCGTGTCGATGCGGGCGAAAGCGTCGCGCGCGTTTTCCGGCCCCAATTTGCCGATCGCATAGGAATCTGTCGCGGCAAAGCCTTCGAGCGCGGCGATCGAGATGCCGTATTTGCTTTCGTAATAATACCGGGCGCGGGCGTTGACCTCGGGCGAATAGGGCGACACCAGCGCGATCCGCTTTGTGCCAAGCGCGCCCAACGCCTCGCCGATCGCCATCGCGGAGGTCAGCGCGGGCGCGCCGGCGCCTGCCATCAGCCGCATCGCCTTCCCGTCGTAGTCATCCTCGAAGAGGCTCGCCGAGGTCTGGATCAGGACGACGATCTCGACATGCGCGCTGCCGAGGAGCCGCGCCTGGTATTCGACATCCGCGTCCTTCGGCGGCGAGAACGGCGTGCGGCTCGCGCTGCTGGTCATGACCCGCGCGTAATGCGCCTGCCATTCCGCCGGCAGCAGCTTGGTGTATTCGACCTCGACCGTCGTGTTTGTCGCGGGGATCAGGACGCCGAAATGGCGCATGGCGGGTTCCTTTCGCGCGGGGAAGCGACGCCAGCCTAACAGGGAACCGCGCCGCTGCCAGCACCGATCGGTCGCGCCGTTCAGGCCCAGTAGCGCGGCGTGCCGCGCGGCACGATTTCCTTGCCGAGCGGAAACAGGCCGGCCGCCGCGAGCTTGAGGTGCGCCCACGCAAACGGCAGGCCGATCAGCGTCACCGCCAGTGCGATCGCCAGCACCAGATGAACGATCGCCAGCCACCAGCCGGCCAGCACGAACCACACGATGTTGCCGAGCACGGTCAATTCGCCGGCGTCGGGCCGCGCGCGCATTTCGTTGCCGAACGGCAAGAGCGTGTAAAGCCCGATGCGGAAGGCCGCAAAGCACCACGGCAGGCCGACGATCGTGATCGCCATGATGATTCCGGCAATGAACCAGCCGGCGGCGGCCGCCAGTCCGCCGAAAATCAGCCACAACACGTTGAGGATCACCGAGAGCGGCGACATCGGCGGGGCGCCGCGCGACATCGGGCGGCGCGGATCCGGCATGTACACGGGTGCCACTCCCGCCGATCTCGTCAGGGGATCTTCTTGAAGAAGCTGCGGTAGCGCTCGCTCGTCAGCGGCCGGATTTTGGGCGCCCACTGGCCCCATTCGCCGGCTTCCTGCCACGCCTTGCTGCCGACGATTTCGGGCGAGTCGATCTCGTAGATCGCGAGATATTTCTGCATCCGCGGGTCTTCGCTCGATTCGAGCCGATACCGGGAGACTTTGTTGACCCCCGGCACCTTCGACAGCATCGGCACATGTTCGGTGTCGTAGACGCGGTTGAACTCCGCTTCGTGCTCCTGCGGGATGTTCATCTGCACGAGGTAGATGTACGGCATGGCGCTGTCCTCCGGGTTCCCCGCACTGTGCGCCGCCGGGCGCGCGGCGGCAAGGCGGACCGCTTCGCGCTTGAGATATGCCGGAAGCGCGCGTCTACTGCCGACAGCCTAAAGGGTCCGGTAGCGACGGGAGGAAACGATGCGCGGGCTGATGGCGGACTGGCCCTTGTTGATATCGCGGCTCATTGAACATGCCGCGCGCTTTCACGGCGATACCGAGATCGTATCGCGGTTGGTCGACGGCTCGATCCATCGCTACACCTATGCCGATGCCGAGCGCGGCTCGCGGCGGCTGGCGCGGGCGCTGCAACGGCTCGGCATCCGGCCGGGCGACCGGGTCGGCACGCTGGCGTGGAACACCTTCCGCCATTTCGAGCTGTATTACGGCATCTCCGGCATCGGCGCGGTGTGCCACACGATCAACCCGCGCCTGTTCGACGAGCAGATCGTCTATATCGTCAACCACGCGCAGGACCGCCTGCTGTTTGTCGATACCAACTTTATCCCGCTGATTGAGCGGCTGCGGCCGCAATTGCCGGCGCAGTGCCGCATCGTGCTGCTCGAACCGGCCGAAACGACGCTGCCGGTCGCCGGCGTCTATGATGATCTCGTCGCCGCCGAAAGCGAGGATGGTTTTGTCTGGCCCGAGTTCGACGAGCGCGAGGCGGCGGCGCTGTGCTACACGTCGGGCACGACCGGCAACCCGAAGGGCGTGCTCTACAGCCACCGCTCGACGATGCTGCACACCTTTGGCGCCTCGGTGCCGAGCGCGATCGCGATGACCGCGTCGGATGTCGTGTGCCCGATCGTGCCGCTGTTCCACGCCTGCGGCTGGGGCACCGCCTACACGGCGCCGATGAACGGCGCCAAGCTGGTCTATCCCGGGCCGCGGCTCGACGGTGCCAGCCTCTATCAACTGTTCGAGGCGGAAGGGGTGACGATCAGCCTCGGCGTGCCGACCGTGTGGCTCGGCTTCGAGGCCTATCTGCGCGAGAAGGGCGTCAAGTGTTCGAGCCTGCGCTATGTGCTGTCGGGCGGCTCGGCGGTGCCGCCGTCGTTGATCGAAGCGTTCGAGGCAAAGGGCATCGACGTGCTGCAGGGCTGGGGCATGACCGAGATGAGCCCGCTCGGCACGGTGTCGGCGCTGAAGGCCAGGCACCGGACGCTCGATGCCGCGGGCAAGCGGGCGATCATTGCCAAGGCCGGGCGGCCGGTGTTCGGCGTCGAGATGAAGATCGTCGACGACGAAGGCCGGGAGATGCCGCGCGACGGCCAGGCGGTCGGCGAACTCCTGGTGCGCGGCCCATGGATCGTCAGCGGCTATTTCGAGAACCCGGAGGCGAGCCGCGCCGCGGTCGAGCATGACGGCTGGTTCCACACCGGCGATGTCGCGAGCATCGACCCCGACGGCTATCTGACCATCGCCGACCGCCGGAAGGACGTGATCAAATCAGGCGGCGAATGGATCAGCTCGATCGATCTCGAGGTTGCCGCGATGGCGCATCCCGATGTCGCCGAGGCGGCGGCGATCGCGGTGCCGCATGCGCGGTGGGGCGAGCGGCCCCTACTGATCGTGACGCCGCGCGGCGGCCGGCGGCCCGAGCGCCAAACGCTGATCGCCTTTCTCGGCGAGCGCTTTCCGCGCTGGATGCTGCCCGACGATGTCGTCGTGCTCGACGAACTGCCGCACACCGCGACCGGCAAGGTCTTGAAAACGCGGTTGCGCGACGACTACGCCGCCCACAAACTGCCCGACGCGGCGGAGTGATCGCAGTGGCTTGCAAACCCGCGGCAGCCGCGTATCTATCCGGTAGACACGAATGGATTACCGAGGTTACGATGCAGGGCGCCGTCGGCAAATGGGGCAACAGTCTTGCGATCCGGCTGCCGCGCAGCCTCGCCGCCGCACTCGACCTGCATGAGGGGACCGCGGTCGAATTGCGGGCGGAGGCCGGTGCCCTGGTCGTCCGTTCAGCGCGCCCGCGCTACCGCTTGGCTGATCTTCTGGCAGGCGTCAATGCCGGCACACTGCACGACGAAGTCGATTGGGGTCCGCCGCAGGGGGAAGAGGCGTGGTAACGAGCCGGTTACCGTACCAGCCGGACCGCGGCCACTTCATTTTCCTGAATTTCACCCCACACGCCGGCAGCGAGCAGGGCGGTCGGCGACCGGCATTGGTGCTGTCGCCCCTCGCCTACAACATTGCCACCGGGCGGGTGTTTGCGTGCCCGATCACCAATCAGGTGAAGGGCAGCGCCTTTGAGGTGCGCGTACCCGCGGGCGCGCGGCTCACCGGCGTCATTCTTGCGGACCAGCTACGGAATCTCGATTGGTTGGCGCGCAATGCGGAATTCGTCAGTCATGCCGACAACGGTACGGTGCTCGAAGTCCTGGCGCGAATCGAGGCAATCCTTTGGCAGACCGAGGCCTAAGATGCCGTGTCTGAAAGGCTCGCAGCGCCGGGGGAATGACGTCTTTGATCGCCGATAGTGAGGCGCTCGCCGGGTTTTGCGCGCGGCAGAAGCATGCCGAATTCGTCGCCGTCGATACCGAATTCATGCGCGAGCGCACCTATTGGCCGATCCTCTGCGTCGTGCAGGTCGCGGGGCCGCAGGAGGCGACGGCGATCGACGCGCTGGCACCCGGCCTCGATCTCGCGCCGCTGCTTGCGCTGATGGCCGATCCGGCTGTGCTGAAAGTGTTTCACGCGGCGCGCCAGGACCTCGAAATCTTCGTGCAATTGTCGGGCGCGGTGCCGCATCCGGTGTTCGACACGCAGATCGCCGCGATGGTGTGCGGCTTCGGCGATGCGGTCAGCTACGAGACATTGGGGCGCAGGCTGGCCGGCGCGCATCTCGACAAGGCGTCGCGCTACACCGATTGGGCGCAGCGCCCGTTGACCGAGCGGCAGATCCAATATGCGCTCGCCGATGTCGTGCACCTGCGCACGGTCTATGACCGGCTGCAGCAGATCCTCGCGAAAAACGGCCGCGCCGAATGGTTTGCCGAGGAGATGGCGGGGCTTGTCGATCCGGCTGTCTACAAGAGCGACCCGGATGAGGCATGGCGGCGGTTTCGCCTGCGCGGCCGCGCCGACCGCCGCTTCCTCGGCGTCTTGAAGGCGCTTGCGGCGTGGCGCGAGCGGGCGGCGCAAGAGCGCAACCTGCCGCGCGGCCGCATCATGAAGGACGAGGCGGTGCTGGAGATCGCCGCGCACGCGCCGAAGACGATCGAGGGGCTGGCGCGCACGCGCAGCCTCGGCAAGGGCATTGCCGAGGGAAGGCTCGGCCAGGAAATCCTCGATGCCGTCGCGACGGGGCTTGCCGATGCGAACCCGCCGCCGGAGATCGCGGCGAAGGCCGAGCCGCCGCCCGGTGCGGGGCCGCTCATCGAGCTGTTGCGCGTGCTCTTGAAGCAGCGCTGCGAGGATTTCCAGGTGGCGGCGAAGCTGATCGCCTCGGCCGACGACCTCGAAAGCATCGCGGCCGACGACGACGCGGCAGTGCCGGCGCTCGCCGGCTGGCGGCGACAGGTATTCGGCGACGACGCGCTGGCCTTGAAGCACGGCCGCCTGGCGCTGACCGCCGGAAGCGGCCGCATCGAGCTGGTCCCGCTGCCCGAGCGTCAACCGCGATAAATCAAATGGAGAGCTTCATGCCGCTGCGCATCGGATATCTCGTGCCGACCCGCGAACGGGTCATGGAAGGCCGCCCGGAGGCGGCGCCGCTCATCGCGCTCGCCGAGCGCGCGGAAGCGCTCGGCTACGATTCGATCTGGGTCGGCGACTCGATCACGGCGCGACCGCGCCACGAGCCGCTGACCTTGCTGTCGGCGATCGCCGCGCGCACCAGGCGCGCCGAACTCGGCACCGCGGTCCTTTTGCCGGCGCTGCGCAACCCGGTCGTCCTGGCGCACGGCATCGCGACCCTGGACCAGATCAGCGAGGGCCGCTTCATCCTCGGCGTCGGCATCGCCAGCGACCAGGCCAATATCCGCGCCGAATTCGTCGCCTGCGGCGTGCCGTTCGAAAAGCGCGTCGGGCGCATGCTGGAGGGATTGCGCCTCGCGCGCGAATTGTGGAGCGGCAAGCCGGTCACGTGGAACGGCCGCTGGGTCGTCGAGGATACGACGCTCGGTCCCGTGCCGCACCGGCCGGGCGGGCCGCCGATCTGGATCGGCGGCATGGTGCGCGCCAGCCTCGAACGGGTCGGCCGGCTGTACGACGGCTGGTTCCCAAACGCGCCCGATCCCCAGCGCTGGCGCCGGCAATGGGCCGAAATTGCCGACATCGCGCGCGACGCTGGCCGCGATCCGGCAATGCTGACCGGCGCGGTCTACCTGACGATGACGATCGACGACGACAAGACGCGGGCCGAGGCGCGCATGAACGCGTTCATCGAGAATTATTACGGGCGCCCGGCGGCCGAGATGCGGGCGCATCAGGCGACTTATGCCGGCCCGGCGGCGGGTGCGGCCGAATGGCTGTCGTCATGGGCCAGGGCCGGCGCCGGCCACCTCGTGCTGCGTTTTGCCGGTGAAGCCGAGCGCCATCTCGACGCAGTCGCAAAGTTGCGTTCTGAAATCACCGGGTAATCGATAGTACGGGCAGCGCCGAACTGTCGCCGCGGAAGCCTTGTACGACAGGCCGCCGGTGCCGACATCTTGCCGGCCACCTGCATCCAACCAGACGGCGCGAGGAATTGAGCGATGAGTGCGTCCCTGACGAGCGAGGCGCAGGCCCAGTTTGCGGCGTTGCGGCAGGCGGCCGATCGCGAGACGGCAGAGGCGCTGGAACGGCTGGTTGCCGAAGCGGCCGACCAGGATCTGTGCCGGATCAACGCGCTCGATTTCGCGGCCCGCCAGGGTCTCGACGAGGAGCGGGTCATCGCCGCGTTCCTGCATGCGGCGCGGCTCGGTATTTTCGAATTGTCGTGGAATGTGACCTGCCCCGGCTGCGGCGGCGTGCTCGACGCCAGCGCGACGCTGAAGACCATCAAACACGCGGAATATTTCTGCGCCTTGTGCGCGACCGCTTACGAGCCAAACCTCGACGAGGTCGTCGAGGTGACGTTCACGGTCAGCCGCCGGGTCCGCCGGATCAGGGCGCACGAACCCGATGCGCTGCCGTTTTTCGACTATATGCGACAGGTTTTCTGGTCGTCCGGCATCGAGTTGCCGCATGATCTCGAAGCGGTCGGGCTGGAGATCACGCTCGACACGCTCGAGTTGCCGCCCGGCGAGAAGGCGCAACTGTCGCTGCAGCTGCCGGCCGAGTTTCTGATCCTGTTCGAGCCGGTCAGCCACGCGGCCCAGTTCATCGACGTGAAGGGCGAACCGACCCGCGACCGCCAGACCCTTGGGTTTGTGTTCAATGACGCGAAGACGCCGCCGGAGACGATCGAGCTGCGCCCGGGGCCGCTGCGGTTGTCGCTGGAAAACCGCACCGAGCACCGGGTATTGCCGAGCATCTGGATCGCCGGCGACCCGCTGCATCGGCTGCTGGCGCAGCGCCGCCCGTTTCTGACGGCCAAGCGGCTCCTGAGCAACCAGACCTTCCGCGACATCTACCGCACCGATACGATCGACCCCGACCAGCGGCTGAAGATCACCAGCATGACGTTTCTGTTCACTGACCTGCAGGGATCGACCGAACTGTACGACCGGGTCGGCGATCTTGCCGCCTTCGATCTCGTGCGCAGGCACTTCCGGCTGCTCGACGAGATCGTAGCGGCCGAGGCGGGCGCCGTCGTCAAGACCAACGGCGATGCGGTGATGGCAACCTTTCCGACGCCCGACCGCGCGATGGCGGCGGCGCTGCGCATGCGCGAGGCGATGCGCGCGCTCGACTCCGGAGGCGGCGGCGAGGACCTGCTGCTGAAGATCGGCATCCACGAGGGACCGTGCCTCGCGGTCGTGCTGAACGACCGCCAGGATTATTTCGGCCAGACCGTCAACATCGCCTCGCGGGTGCAGGGCCTTGCCGCCTCACGCGCGATCTTTGCGACCGAGTCGGTCGTGACGCACCAGAAAACCACCGACCTGCTCGCCGCCAGCGGCTTGCAACCGGTTGCGCGGCAACGCCAGCTGCGCGGCATTCCGCAGGAAATCGCGGTTTATGAAATCCCCTGACGGCGCGGCGCACCTGGCGCGGCTGATGATCTGAACCGGGCGCGGCGCGGGTCACGCGAAGACGCCGTACTCCACCTGCAGGATCTGGCCGGTCGTCATGTTGACGAGCAGCGCGTCGGCGCCGTAGCGCACCCAGTCATAGCCGATGGGCGGTACCTGCAGGCCGAAGCGCCAATAATTGGCGATGACGTATTGCGGCACCCAAAACGCCCGCGGCAGGATCTGGCCATAAGTCCAGCGTCGCGCGACCCAGCCGGCGGGCCGGCGATAGGGGGCGCTCCGGAAGCTCCGCGGCGCCTGGAAATTGCGCTGATAGGCGGATCGGTTGAATGTGCGTGGCCGCGCGTTCTCGCCCGGCGGCGTGACTCCGTGACCGCTCTGCGGGCCGCGATGCGGCTCGCCACGCGGTGCGGCGGCATGCGGTGCGGCGGCATTCGGTGCTGCACGATGCGGTGCGGCGCGATGGGGTGCGGCGGCATGCGGTGCAGCGCGATGAGGTGCGGCTGGACGCGATGCAGCGGCAGGATGATGCTCCTCGCGCTGTTGCGGCTCCTGGGCCAGCGCCGCCGCCGTCGCGGCGCCGCACAGCAGCGCGACAGCCAGCGCCAGAGACAGGCTGCCGCCGGGGCGATATGTCATGGGGTCCCCCTCACGTTGTGCCGCGATCCGCGGTCGCCCGCCGCGTCGCCTTAATGCGACGCGCGGGACGACGCCTCGCTCCGCGATTGCCGCCAGCGCGCGAGAATATCGTGCGCCCGCGGCTTGGCCGGGTCGGGCGTCGCCGCGGATGTCGCGGTCGGCGTCGTCAGTTCGATGACGTAACCGTTTGGATCGCGGAAATAAATCGAGCGGATAAAGCCGTGGTCGATCGGGCCGCGCACCTCGCGCCCCTCGGCGCGGCCCTTCCGGAGCAGCGCGTCCTGCTCCTCGGGCGTTACTTCGAGCGCGATGTGCAGGTCGAAATCATGCTGCGCCTTGAACTCGAACGGCATGTCGGGCGCCTCGAAGAACGCCAGGAACGAGCCGTCGCCCATGCGGAAGAACGAGTGCAGCACATCCGTCCTGCGGCCGGTCCTGGTCTCGTTGATCTCGAGCGCGTGGGCCAGCGGCAGGCCGAGAAAATCCTCGTAGAAGACGCGGGTCTCCTCGGAATCGCGGCAGCGATAGGCGTTGTGGTGCAGTCCCTTGATCATTGCGGCGCTCCGCTCGTCGCTCCTCACACGGTCACATAAGTGGGGCCGCGGGCGGCGCCTGCCCAGGTGTCGATGCCGCCGTTTGTCGCCTGCCAGTTCGGCAGGGAGCGCATCGTTTGATACCAGCGCTGCACGTTGGGATAGGCGGCGAACGTGCAGC
>DATJUL010000443.1:0-9802 GCA_035502295.1 Allostellaceae bacterium
TGTCGCCGCGCTCGGCCAGCACCGCCGACAGCGCCGCCGCATCAAAGGCGAGCGAGGCGAGGCGCGGCGGCTCGGTGCCGTACGTCGCCTTGAAGCGGGCTTCGAATTCGTGCCGCGCGGCCGGCGGCGAGGCGGCGAACCAGCCGCCGTAGAGCGCCGGTTCGCCGGCGATCGACGGATCATCCCACAGGCCGCTGCCAAGCAGGCGCACCTTTGCGGTATCGAGCCCCGCCGCCTTGAGCGCCTGCGCGATTGCCTTGAGTTGCGCGCCGCCCTCGGGCAGCAGCAAGGCGTCGAAATCGATGGCGGACGGTTTGGTTGCCGCCGGTGGCGCTGGCGCGGGTGGCGGCGGCGCGCCGGTTGCCGCCGGAGCATCGGTTGCGCTTTGCAACAGCCGGCCGATCGCCGCCGCGAGATCGCCCTGTCGCTGCGGGTCAAAATATTCCGCGCTGACGACCGTGCCGCCGCTCGTGCCGACGGCCGCGCGCAGCGCGTCGGTCATCAGGTGGCCGTAGGGCGAATCCGGCGCCAGCGCGGCAAACCGCGCGAGCCCCTGCTGGCGGGCGAAGGAGACCTCGCGCGCGATTTCCTGGCGCGGCAGAAACCCCATCAGGAAGACGTTGCCGCCGGCCAGCTGCGTCGCGGTCGAAAAGGCGATGACATTGACGTGGGCGGCGCTCGCCACCGGCTCTACCGCCTCGACATCGGCGGCGAGCAGCGGCCCGAGGATCAGCTGCGCCCCGTCGCCGATCGCCGAATGGGCGGCGGCGGCGGGTGCGCCGGCGGTATCGCGCGGGATCAGCGTCAGGTGCTCGTTGCTCGTCGTGAACAGGGCCAGCTGGGCCGCCTGCAGCATCGCCTTGCCGAGCGCGGCATTCGGCCCGGATGTCGGCAGCAGCAGCGCCACCTTGGCGGTGCCGGGCGGCGATATCGGCACCGCCGATATCGGCGCCGGCGGCGTCGCGGGCAATTGCGGAGCGACGACCGGCGCCGCTACGATCGTTTTGCCGCCGCAGGCGGCAAGCGCCAGGGTCATCGCGAAGGCAGCAAGAGTTGCGGCGAACCGCGGAACACGCCAACGCAGCACGGATCGCCTCCGGCAACGATGCAAATGCCGGCGCGGACCCTAGCGACCGCGCCGCGGCGATGCAATCGCGGCGCGGCGCGACCGCCGTTGCCGAGACCGCGCTTTGGGCGCCGGATTATGCGCTGACCCCCGGCCTGCATCTCGTCGCCACCCCGATCGGCAATCTCGGCGACATTACGGTGCGGGCCTTGTGGGTGTTGCGCCATGCCGACCGCATCCTGTGCGAAGACACGCGCGTCACCGCGCGGCTGCTCGCCCGCTACGGCATCGACCGGCCGCTCGATCCCTACCATGAACACAATGCCGAGCGCGCCCGCCCGGCGATCCTTGCGGCATTGCGCGCCGGCGCCACATTGGCGCTGGTGTCGGACGCCGGCACGCCGCTGGTCTCCGATCCCGGCTACAAGCTGGTGCGCGCCGCCCTGGCCGAGGGTCTGCCGGTCGGCGCGGCGCCGGGTCCGTCGGCGGTGCCGACCGCGCTGATCCTCTCCGGGCTGCCGTCCGATGCGTTTCTGTTCGCCGGTTTCCTGCCGCCGCGCTCGGCGGGCCGGCGGCGCGCCCTGGCGCGATGGACTTCGCTGGCGGCGACGCTGATCTTTTTTGAGGCGCCGTCGCGGCTCGCCGCGGCGCTCGCCGACATGGCCGACATCCTCGGCGACCGGCCGGCGGCGGTAGCGCGCGAGCTGACGAAGCGGCACGAGGAGGTCCGCCGCGGCCGGCTCGCCGCGCTGGCGCGGCATTATCGCGAGGCCGGCGCGCCGAAGGGCGAGGCGGTCGTCGTCGTCGGACCGCCGGAAGGCGCCGTCGCGATTGTCTCCGAGGCCGAGCTCGACGCGCGGCTGGGGGCGCTGCTGGGGGACCGCAGCCTGCGCGATGCGGCGACGCAGCTTGCCGTGGAGACCGGCATCGGCCGCCGCGCGATTTACGAGCGCGGCCTGGTGTTGCAGCGGGGCAGCAAGCGATGAGGACCGGCCCTCGGCCCGATCCGCGGCGACGGCGCGCCCTGCGGCGCGGCCGCGCGGCGGAGCTGCTGTGCCGCTGGCATCTGCGGGTGCGCGGCTGGCGCATCGTCGCGGCGGATTGGCGCTGCCCGTCCGGCGAGATCGACATCGTCGCGCGCCGCCGCGGCGTGCTGGCGGTCATCGAGGTCAAGTCGCGCGGCGATGGCGACAGCGCGGCGGCCGCGCTGGCACCGCGGCAACGCCGGCGCATCGCCCGCGCCGCCGCGGCGTTTCTTGCGACACGGCCCGATCTGGCAGCGCTGGCCCTGCGATTCGATGTGATGACGGTGCTGCCGCTGCGTCTGCCGCGGCACCTCGCTAGCGCCTGGCGCGGCGACGAATAGCAGATCCGCCAAATGCAGCCGGCCGCCCGGCGCGGTGCCCGCCGCGCTTGGCGAGCCGTGGCGAAACGCCGAAAATACCCGATCGCTGTTGCCGATGAGGGAACCATGGCACGGTCAGCAACCGGCATCGCCGCCGCCCTTGCGCTTGCGACATTGCCGCTGGGGCTCGGCGGCTGCGTCGGCGCGGTCGTCGTCGGCGGCATGGCGGCCGCCGGCGGCGCCGGCTACCTGGCCGACCAGGAACGCGGCGTCAACGGCCTTGCCGACGACCTGCGGATCAAGACCGACGTCCAGGCCGAATTGATGAGAGCCGATCCCCGCTTCCAGCAAAGCGTCACGACCACCGTCTACGGGGGACGCGTGCTGCTGGCCGGCCGTGTTCCGACCCCGCAGATGAAATTCGCCGCCGACAGGATCGCCGGCCGGACGAGGGGTGTCCGCGCGGTCTACGACCAGCTGGTCGTGGCGCCGCCGGAGACCGCGTGGGACGATGCGAAGGACGCCTGGATCACTGCCGAGATCCGCTCGAAGATGACGCTCGACCCGAAGATCAGGGCGGTCAACTACGTGATCGATACGGATAACGGGTCGGTCTATCTGATCGGCTCGGCGCGCGATCAAGCCGAGCTCGATCGCGTCACGCAGATCGCGCGCTATGTGCCGGGGGTGCGGCGGGTCGTGTCGTATATCGATTTGCGCCCGGGCGCGCCGCCTGCGGTTGCGGCGATGCCGGCCGTGCCGGCGGGCGCGTTCGCCGCGCCGCCGTCGGCATCTCCCGCGGCGGCGCCGGAAGCTCCCATCGCCGTGCAGAGGCTGTGATATCGTCGTCGGCGATGAGCGAACTGCCGGACGCCTTCGAACCCGATGAATGCGCCCGCTATCTGCGCGAGCTGACGGCGCAGGACAGGGCGGTGCTGCCGATCGCCGAGGCGGCGCTGGCGCTCGCCGCGTTGGAGCGGCCGCGGATCGGTCTTGCCCGTTATCGCCAGCACCTTGCGGCGCTGGCACGCGATGTCGGCCGGCACGCCGCGGCCGGCGCCGGTCTTGCCGGCCGCGCCCGCGCCATCAACGAAGTCATTCTGCTGAAATACGGTTATACCGGCGACGAGCTGACCTACGATGATCTGCGGAACGCCAATCTGATGCGGGTCATCGATCGCCGCAGGGGCCTCCCGGTGGCGCTCGGGATTCTCTATCTCCATGCCGCGCGGGCCCAGGGTTGGGACTGCGTCGGTCTCGCCTTTCCCGGCCACTTTCTGATCCGTCTGGCGGACGGAGCGGAACGGCTGATCCTCGACCCGTTCCATGCCGGCCGGGTGTGCGATGCCGCCGTGCTGCGCGAGCTGTTGAAGGCGATGGCCGGGCAGGAGGTCGAGCTGGTGCCCGAGCATTACGCGCCGGTGGCCGATCGCGACGTGCTGCTGCGCCTGCAGAACAACCTGAAATCGCGCCTCTTGCAACTGGGGCGGCACGAGCACGCGTTGCGCATCGTCGAGACGATGCTGCTGCTGGCGCCCGATCTGCCGGGATTATGGCAGGAGGCGGGCCTGCTGCAGGCGGATCTCGGCAATCTGCGCGCCGCGACGCAGACATTCGAAGAATTCATCCGCCGTGCGCCGGAGGGCGCAGCGCGCCACCAGGCCGCGATCCTGTTGCAGCAGCTCAAGGCAAAGCTGAACTGACCGCGGCGCGGCGCCTGCCGAAAAAGTGCTATGATTGCTGCCCATCTGCTGCGGAGGATCGGCGATGCCGCGCAATGCCGCTGCCTATGACGAAGACTTCTATGCATGGACGCAGGAGCAGGCGCAGTTCGTTCGAGCTGGTCAATTCCCGTCGCTCGACATTGAGAACCTCGCCGAGGAGCTTGAGAGCATGGGGCGCAGCGTGCGACGCGAGTTGCGAAACCGGCTTGCGATCCTGCTGATGCACCTGTTGAAATGGGAATATCAGCCCGGCTTGCAGTCGCGTAGCTGGTCGGGAACTATCCGAGAGCAGCGGCGCCAAATCAAAGACTTGCTCGATGAGTCGCTAAGCCTGATGACAGTAATTTCAGCTGATGTGGCGCACGCCTATGGGTTGGCGACCATTAACGCGGTGGCCGAGACGGGTCTGCTCGAAAGTGCGTTTCCGCCAACTTGTCCCTTCACTCCGGAGCAGATTCTGGCCGAGGATTTTCTGCCGGGCGAGTGAGATCGTAGGGCGGGCGGTCGAGCCCCTGCGGCGACAACGTGAAAATCTCGTGGCCCTGCGCGGTGACCCCGATCGTGTGCTCGAATTGCGCCGACAGCGAGCGGTCCTTTGTCACCGCGGTCCAGCCGTCGGCCAGCACCTTCACCTCATAGCGCCCGGCATTGATCATCGGCTCGATCGTGAAGAACATGCCCTCGCGCAACAGCGGTCCGTCGTCGGGTCGGCCGTAGTGCAGCACCGACGGCGCGTCGTGAAACACCCGGCCGACGCCGTGGCCGCAAAAATCGCGCACGACCGAATAACGATGGCTTTCGGCACAGGTCTGGATCGCGTGGCCGACCGCGCCGAGGCGGATGCCCGGCCGCACGACCGCGATGCCGCGCATCATCGCCTCATACGTCACATCGACCAGTTTTCTCGCCTTCAGCGCGATCCGCTCGCCGACCAGAAACATGCGGCTCGAGTCGCCATGCCAGCCGTCGAGGATCGGCGTCACGTCGATATTCACGATGTCGCCTTCGATCAGCCGCCGGTCGCCGGGGATGCCGTGGCAGACGACGTGATTGATCGAGGTGCAGATCGATTTCGGGAAGCCGCGGTAATTGAGCGGCGCCGAGACGGCGCCATGGTCGGCGGCGAACTCGTGGCACAGCCGGTCGAGTTCGCCCGTCGTCGCGCCCGGCTGCACGTAGGGGGTGATGAAGTCGAGCATCTCGGCCGCCAGCCGGCCGGCGCGCCGCATGCCGTCGAAATCCGCCGCGCCGTGAATCTTGATCTCGCCGCTGCGCGCCGCGCCGCGCGCGAGACCGGGGCCGCTCGTCATATCCTGCTGCATTGCCGTTTGCTCTTGTCCGCCCCCCGAACGCCGTTTGCCGCTGCTCTCCCTTGGTGAAAGGTAGGCAAAGGGGCGGCCTGCGACAATCCTTAAAGCTGCCCGCCCTGCCGGTTGTCACGGTTCGCGGGTTTGCCTATGAAAGGCGGCGGCAGATCTCGCCGGCGGTGGGCGCGAGGAAGCGATGATCGAAGGGCGCAGCGAGGCCGTGCCGTCGGGACGGACCGTCACCGCCTGCGTGCTGATCATCGGCAACGAGATTCTGTCCGGCAGCACGCCGGACCAGAACCTGGCATTTCTCGCGAAAGGCCTCAATGCGGTGGGGATTCGCGTGACCGAGGCGCGCGTCATCGCCGACGACGGGGCAGCGATCGTCGCGGCGGTCAACGAGGTGCGCGGCCGGTTCGATTACGTCTTCACGACGGGCGGCATCGGGCCGACGCATGACGACATCACGGCGTCGGCGATCGCCGACGCCTTCGCGATGCCGCTGGTACTGCACCCCGAGGCGAAGCGCCTCCTGGAGGGCCATTATCCGCCCGGCGGCCTCAACGCCGCGCGGCTGCGCATGGCGATGATGCCGGAGGGGGCGACGCTGCTGCCCAACCCGATCTCGCGCGCGCCCGGCTTTCGCGTCGACAATGTCTTTGTGCTGGCCGGCGTGCCGCAGGTCATGCAGGCGACGTTCAACGAACTGCAGCATCGCCTGAAAGGCGGCGCCCGGATGCTGAGCCGCAGCGTCAGCTGTGCGCTCGGCGAGGGCACGATCGCGGCGGAGTTGGGCGCTTTGCAGGCGCGCTACGGCGATGTCGAAATCGGCTCCTATCCCTATTTCCGGCGCAACGATTTCGGCGTGACGCTGGTGATCCGCGGCACCGACGGGGCGCGCATCGCCGCCGCGATCGACGAGTTGAAGGCGCTGATCCGCCGGCTTGGCGGCGACCCGCAGGAAGGCCAGGCCGAGGACTAGCATCCGCGAGGAGGGGGAGCGATGGCGGAGCCGGCGGCAGCGCCCGATCTTGACGAAATCCGTGCGCTGATGGCGCATCTGCCGGGGCCGGATCTCGCGGCCGGCAGCGCCGCCGCCGCGCGCGAGGCGCAGCTCACAAAACCGGCCGGCGCGCTCGGCCGGCTCGAAGAGCTGGCGGCCTGGCTGGCGCGCTGGCAGGCGCGCCATCCGCCGCGCCTGGAGCACCCGCGCACGGTCGTCTTCGCCGGCAATCACGGTGTCGCTTCGCGTGGCGTCTCGGCCTACCCGGCGGCGGTGACGGCGCAGATGGTGCAGAATTTCATCGCCGGCGGCGCCGCGGTCAACCAGCTGTGCCGCGCGGTCGACGCCGATCTGCGCGTCTATGAGATGAACCTCGACGAGCCGACCGGCGACATCGTGACGGAGCCGGCGATGCGCGACGAGGAATGCGCCCGCGCGATCGCCTACGGCATGATGGCGGTGGAACCCGGCATCGACGCGCTGGCGGTGGGCGAGATGGGGATCGCCAACACGACCGTCGCGGCGACCTTGTGCCTGGCACTGTTCGGCGGCGAGGCGGCCGACTGGACCGGCCCTGGCACCGGCGTCGCCGGCGCCGCACTCGCCAACAAGCGCCAGGTCGTCGCGGCCGCCGTCGCCCGTCATCGCGACGAAATGGCCGACCCGTTCGACGTGCTGCGCCGCTTGGGCGGCCGCGAATTCGCCGCGATGGCGGGCGCGATCCTCGCCGCGCGGATGGGGCGGGTGCCGGTCGTGCTCGACGGGTTCTGCTCGGCCGCCGCCGCCGCGGTGCTCTACGCCGCCGATCCGCAGGCGCTCGATCATTGCGTCGCCGGCCACGTTTCGGCCGAACCGGGTCATCGCCGGCTGCTGCACAGGATCGGCAAACCGCCGTTGTTGGACCTCGGCATGCGATTGGGCGAAGCCTCGGGTGCGACGCTGGCGCTGGCGATCCTCAAAGCAGCCGCTTCGTGCCACGCCGGCATGGCAACCTTTGCCGAGGCCGGCGTCAGCGAACGCAGCTGAACAGCGCCGATCCACGCGATGCGGGTCGGCGCTCGCTTGACAGGGACACGATGTTAATGTAAGTAACATTCACTTCCTGTTACCTCGTCGGAACGCCGCGTATGACCCTTGCCCCGCTCCTCGCCGCGCCGGCGGTCATTCGGCTGCATGCGTTTGCGGCGATGGGCGCGTTCGGCGTCGGCGTCGTGCAGCTCGCGGCGCCCAAGGGAACGATTCCGCATCGCATCGTCGGCTGGACGTGGGTGGCGCTGATGCTGACGATCGTCGTCACCTCGTTCTTCATCCATACGATCCGGATGTGGGGGCCGTTCAGCCCGATCCATCTGTTGTCGCTGTTCACGCTGGCAATCCTGCCGGTCGGCGTGCTGCGGGCGCATCGCCACGACGTGCGAGGGCATCGGCGGGCGATGATCGGCCTGTTTGTCGGCGCGCTGGTCATCGCCGGGCTGTTCACGCTGTGGCCCGGCCGGATCATGAGCGCGGTCGTGTTCGGCACGTGATCAGGCGCCGACGGTCAGGTGCAGAACCAACGCGAAAAAGCTCATGCCAAACGCCACCGCGGCGACCGGCAGCAGCACCTCGATCGCGGCTTGTGCACCGCTGAGCCGGCCGGTCCGCGCGTCGAAATCGCCGGACAGCCACTGCGTGATCCGTGACCCGCTCGCCATTTCGGAGCGGCGCCGCGGATCGCGCCGCAAAATCCGTGACAGAATGACCGCGATCAGCACAACGGCCGCGACAAACAGGCTGATCACGGTCAAGGTGAGACCGATATAGCCGTGCCCGGCAAAACCCCAGACCGAGCAGACGAGCCAAACGCAAAGCCCGATGATAATCCGGTAGATGACCGGGTGAAGACCGGTCGCGACCGGTCGCTGCGAGACATCCTTGCTCTCGTCCATCGCACACCTCCGGCGTTGTGGCGAACCTCGGCCGGGACCGGAAACGGGGTTCGTTTCTTTCTGGGAGACGCATGCGGCGGCGGATGGTTCGGTGCTGCGCGGCTGTGACGCGGCGCCGCCAGCCGAGGATTGCGGCAGCGGCCCGGCTGCGGCTCAATGGCGCAGATTTTTTGAGGAGCTGCGATGAACCGGCTGCTGGCCGATCTCCGTATCGTCGAATTCTCCGCCTTTGTCGCGGCGCCGCTCTGCGGCATGACGATGGCGCAGTTCGGCGCCGAGGTCATTCGCATCGACCCGATCGGCGGCGGCATCGACCACGACCGCTGGCCGGTCGCAGCTAACGGCGCCTCACTCTATTGGGCCGGGCTCAACAAGGCCAAGCGCTCGGTCGCGCTGGCGCTCGACCAGCCCGAAGGCCGGGAATTGGCGGCGGCGATCGCGACCGCGCCGGGAGAAGGCGGCGGCATCGTGCTGACCAATCTGCCGCCGCGTTCCGGCCTCGATTACGCGAGCCTGAAGGCGCGCCGCGCCGACCTGATCCTGTTGCGCCTCACCGGCAATCGCGACGGCAGCGCCGCCGTCGATTACACGGTCAACGCGGCAAGCGGCTTTCCACTCGTCACCGGGCACGACGGCGCGGCCGGCGGCGCGCCCGTCAACCACGTCTTGCCGGCATGGGACATCGCCGCCGGGCTGTATCTTGCGACTGGACTGCTCGCCGCCGAGCGGCACCGCGCCCGCACCGGCGAAGGCCAGGAAATCACCGCCGCGTTGTCAGACATCATGCTGGCGATGGTCGGGCATCTCGGCTACATCGGCGACGTGCAGCTCAACGGGCGGGCGCGGCCGGCGATCGGCAACGACCTCTATGGCAGCTTCGGCCGCGATTTCGCGACCGCGGACGGACGCCGTATCATCGTCATCGCGCTGACCCCGCGACAGTGGCGGGGCCTCGGCCGCGCCACCGGGCTGGCCGACAAGTTCGCCGCGATCGGCGCGCTGTTGGGGGTCGATCTCGACAGCGAAACCGGCCGCTACGAGGCGCGCGACCTGATCGCCGCGCTGGTCTCCCGCTGGTGCGCCCAGCGCACGCTGGCGGAGATCGAGGAGGCCTTTGCCGGGACCGGCGTCTTGTGGGGGAAGTTTCAGGATTTCGTCGAGCTGGTGCGCGCGGACCCGCGCTGTTCGCCCGCATCAAACCCGCTCTTCGCCGACCTCGAGCAGCCGGGCATCGGCCGCTATGCGATGCCCGGCCTGCCGCTCGATTTTTCCGGCGCGCCGCGCGAGCCGACCCGGCCGGCGCCGCGCCTCGGCGACGACACCGACGCGGTGCTGGCCGAGGTGCTGGGCCTGTCCGAGCGCGACATCGCCCGGCTGCATGAATCCGGCATCGCCGCCGGTCCGCGATGAGCGATCCGGCGCTGCGGCC
>DATJUL010000444.1:0-2107 GCA_035502295.1 Allostellaceae bacterium
AGTTGCGGCCGTTTGCGACCTCTTCGGAGGCTGTGCGGGCGATTGCCGCTGCTCCCCCTCTCTCCACCTGTGGGGTGAGGGGCTGCGGCACCGGCGGCGGCGTGCCGGCGCCGGGGGTCCAATCGTCGCTGCGCGCGAACCCCTGGCCGTCGATTGCCCGCCATACCGGCGTGCGCAGCCCCGGATCGAGCCAGCGCGTCGGCGCCAGCGCGTATTCGGGATAGATCGCCAGCCGCTCGATCAGCAATTTGCCGGCGCCGGCGGTGCGCCGCGCGAGCAGGTCGAGGGCCGGCCACGGCGCCTCGGGGTTGACGTGATCCGGCGTCACCGGCGAGACGCCGCCCCAATCGTTGATGCCGCAAGCGATCATCGCCTCCAGCGCGTCGGGCATCAGGTTGGGCGGCGCCTGGAGGTTCATCGCCGGCCCGAAAATGAGCCGCGCGACGGCGATCGTCCACAGATGGTCGGCCGCGTCCGGCTCCGCCGCGGCCGCCATGCGCGTCCCGGCCTTGGCGCGGAAATTCTGGATGATGATCTCCTGGATGTGGCCGTAGCGCTGGTGGAGGTCGCGCAGCGCCAGGAGCGCCTCGATGCGCTCGCGGCGGGTCTCGCCGATGCCGATCAGAATGCCCGAGGTGAACGGCACCGCCGCTTCGCCCGAGGCTGCGATGGCCGCGAGCCGTCGCGCCGGCAATTTGTCGGGCGAGCCGAAATGCGGCCCGCCGCGCTTCGCCAGGCGCTCGGCCGCGCTCTCCAGCATGATGCCCTGCGACACCGAGACGGCGCGCAACGCTCGCGTCTCCTCGCGGCTCATGATCCCGGGGTTGAGGTGCGGCAACAGGCCGGTTTCGTTCAGCACCAGCGCGGCCATCTCGGCGAGGTAGGACAGGGTCGTTTCGTGGCCGAGCCGCGCCAGCGCCTCGCGCGCGGCGGCGTAGCGCAATTCGGGCTTGTCGCCCAATGTGAACAGCGCCTCCTCGCAGCCGGCCCGGGCGCCGGCGCGGGCGATCGCCAGGACCTGTTCGGGATCGAGATAGGCCGCTTCGCCCGTTCGCGGCGGGTGCGCGAAGGTGCAGTAATGGCACACGTCGCGGCACAGCTGCGTCAGCGGGATAAAGACCTTGCGCGAATAGGACACGAGATTGCCGTGGCCGCGGTCGCGCAGGTCGGCCGCAACCGCGGTCAGCGCCGCGAGATCGTCGCACGCCGCCAGCGCCAAAGCCTCATCCTGCGACAGCAGCGCACCGGACGCGGCGCGAGCGAGAATTGCCGAAACTGAATTCACCACACCCCTCCGGGCCGTGACCGGCCGCGTTGCTGCGATTGGCTGGAAGCCCGCGCGCGGGGGCATCGCGGCACGGCGGCTGTTTCGCCGGCTATTCCCGCCGGTTCGCTTCCGGCAGAGACAGCGCGGCCTTGTTGTTCGCGAGCCACAGGCCCGCCCGCGTGCGCGATCCGAGAGCGGCAAAATGCGCGAGATCGGCCGGATTGTCGATATCCAATGCGATGCCGGGCAGATGCACGACGACAGGCACGATGCCGCGCGCCTCGGCCGCCCGGAGATGCGGGAAGAAGCTGTCCTCGCCAAAGCGCAACGGCACCGCATCGGGCGGCGACATCAGGATCGCGTTGGAGCCCTTCTCGTCGTGCGACGGCGCGATCGTGAAGGCGGGCGCCGGCTGGTGCGCCGCGATGAGCGCGGCGATCTCGGCCGGCGTGACGAGCGGGACGTCGCCGGGCAGGGTCAGCACGCCGCCGCGCCGCTCGCCGGCGAGCCGCCGCGCCGCCGCCATGACCGCGCCGGTATGCCCGTCGGCCGCGGCCTCGGCGGTGCATTCCGCGCCGTAGCGGGCAGCGAGGCGCATCGCCGCCGGATCGGTCGTGACAACGAGACGGCCGGCGAGGCCGGGTGAAGCGGCGAGCGTCGCCAGCACGTCTTCCAGCATCGCCAGCGCCAGTGCCTGGCGAAGCGCTGGCGGCACGGCGGCGGCAAGGCGCTGCTTGGCAGCGGTCGTGTCCTTGACCGGAACGACCGCCCAGATACCGTCCATCCCGCCGTCGCTCACCCGACCACATATTTGCCGAGGATCGCCAACAGCAGCAGCGC
>DATJUL010000445.1:0-2925 GCA_035502295.1 Allostellaceae bacterium
CTTACGCTGGGTTGAGGAGCCGCGGCGCAGCGCGCGGGGACTCAACTCCCTGCTCGTCTGGGCATTCCGGGAAAGCGCCTCGCGCATCGCCTTTCAGACCGGCCATCCGGTCTGGGTCACGATCCACGGCCGCAACCACCGAGCGACGCGCCGTCGACGAGTACGAATTGAGCCAGATCGTCAACCATCTTTATGGCGCCGACGGCATGGCGCGGCTGCAGGGCGGCAACGATTTCGATACCGCCTATGCGATCCCGATAGACCGTGCGACGCGCCTGCGCTTCCGGCTGAATGCGACGCCTACCCGCACATCACGGCGCGACGGCAGCAACCTGGTCTTGCGACCGATCCCGGACCTGCCGCCGCCCTTGGCGGCGCAGCGTGTCGAGCAGGGGATCCTCGATGCATACCGGCCGCGGCAAGGCATGGTGATCGTGTCGGGGGCGACCGGTTCCGGCAAATCGACCTTGATCGCCGGCATGACGGTCGCGAAGCTCTCGGACCCCGAGGGGCATTACAACATCGTCGAGGGGGCCGCCCCCGTCGAATTCCTGCTCGAGCGCATGCGCGGCGTGTCGTCGACGATCAATCAGACCGAGATCCCGCGCGACCTGCCGAGCTTTGCCGCCTTCATCCGCGGTGCGATGCGCCGCGAGCCGACCGACATCATCGTCGGCGAATGCCGCGACAGCGAGACGATGGATGCGGCGATCCAAGCCGCGATCTCCGGGCATGTGCTGACGACGACAATCCACTCCAACGACGTGGCGCTGACGATGCAGCGGATCGCCAGCCTTTGCCCGCCTGGTGAGCGCGAGAATTTGATTTCGGCGGTGGCGCAGTCTCTGCGGCTCGTCATCAACCAGCGGCTGGCCCGCTCGACCGACGGCAAGCGCACGGCGCTGCGCGAATATCTGGTTTTTGACGCGCGGATGCGCGGCGAGCTGTTGCGGACCGATCCCGGCGAGTGGCCGGCCTTGACGCGGCGCGCCGTCGACGAGCGGGGCCAGTCCTATCGCATGGCGATCGCGCAGGCCCTCGAAGAGGGCCGGATCTCCGAGGAGACCGCCGCCTACGAATTGCGGCAGGTGGGCTGAATAATGTGGCGTAACACGGGCCTGCCGGTCCGCCTGTTGATGCTCGACGCGCGGGCCTGCCTGCCGATCCTCTGCGTGACAGTGTATTGGAGCTGGATCACGCTCGAGATCGCGATCGTCGGCGTCGCGTTCTTCGCGACGATCTCGTTTTTGGGACTGACCTTGCCGACAATGCTGCGCCTCCTGCGGCGCATTGTCGTCGGGTCCGTGCGCACCGCGGTGCCCGTGTGGAATCGGCGCCGGCTAGCATGAGCGTCGACGTCGAGACCGTATCGCGGACGATGGCGGCGCTGCTTGCGCATGACCGCCGTCGCGTCGTCTATCATGACTGCGCTACCGGCGGGCATCTCACGGTCGACGTTCCGATTGCAGCCTCGCCGGCGGGGCTGCTCCCGGCTTTTCTCGTCGCCGGCGAGGCGGTCTGGCGCGAGGCGTCGGGCAGCGGTTTCGCACTCGATATCGTGCGCGATCCGCAGGCGCTGTTCGGCTATCGGCTGCGCGCGATCGGCGCAGACAGCTTCGCAAGCGTAATGCTGGCGATGATGGAGGCGACGGCGCAAGCCGCTGGACCGCAGGCGATCGTCGTGAACGGCTTCGCCGCCTTGTGGTCTGCCGCCGGCGACCGCACCACGCAAGTGCCGCAACCCGCCGCAGGTGCTGCGCCCGGGGCGACACCATGAAGGCGGCGCTCGTCGCCGGAGCGTTGTTCGCGGCACTGCTGGCCGGCCGCGCCAATGCCGTCGAGCTTGCCATCAACCCGGCGATGATCCGCGGTTGCATCACCGCAGCCGCGAAGGTTCACCGCCTGCCGCCGGCCGTCCTCGTCATCCTGCTCGATGTCGAGGATGGGCGTCTCGGCCATGTCAATGACAATACCAACGGCACGGTGGACATCGGCCCGATGCAGGTCAACACCGTCAACCTTCCTGCCGTCGCCGCGCATTGGCATGCGACGATCGGCGATACCTTTGAAGCTCTGCGCGACGATTTCTGCGCCAATGTCGAGGCCGGCGCGTGGCTGTTGCGGCGTTGCCTCGACGCGACGGACGGGCATTTCTGGGAAGGGGTCGGCGACTACCACTCGGACACGCCCGTATACCGTACCCGCTATCTGTGGCAGGTGCTGCAAGAGGTGCGGCGATTGCGCGCGTTGGTTGAAGCCGGCACAGCGCCGCCCCGATCGCCGATGCGGCAGGCGGCGGCAGCGACGCCGGCGGGCGGGTAACGTATGCGCTCGCGGCCCGACCCGAGGGCGTCCTGGCCGTCTGCCGACGACAACACCGGTTTCAACCTGATCGTCGTCTTACTCGGCTGTGTGATCGGCGGCTGGCTGTTGTGGGCCGCATTTCACGTTGAGGTCAGCTCGGCGGTGCTGGCCCTCCTTGATCATCAGATCGCGTTCATTGGGCTGTTCACCCCTCATTACGATCTGATGGACCAACAAATTCGCGCGATCGATCCAAAAGCCGATACTTTCAGGGACCTTTATTGGACCAGCCACGCGGTCGGGGTGTTGTTTCGCCTTCCCGCTGCGGCTTTGCTGTTGGTGCTTGCGGCGGCGTGCGGGGCATGGGCCGCGCCGGCCCGCTACCGCCGGGCCTTCGATCTCGACGGCCTGCTCCGGGAGCAGGCGAAGTCCTTCCCGGTGAGCACCGCGATCGTGCGCCGCCGTCTGCACCTCTCACAACCGGCGGTGGGCACGCCGCGCCCGGCAGATTACGCGCTGACCCCCGACGAGTGGATCGCACGCTTCGCGACCGGAAGCGGCGGTGGCTTCGACGAGACGGCGGCACGGCGCATGCTGCGGCATCAGCTCGGACCGCGCTGG
>DATJUL010000446.1:0-2523 GCA_035502295.1 Allostellaceae bacterium
GCGGCGCGCGCCGGCGTGCTCGCCGGCGATATTCTCGTCCGGGTCGGCGATGTGCCGGCGCAGCATCCCGGCGAGATCGCCCGCCGGCTCGGGCCGGAGAGCGTCGGCCAGTCGCTCGCGCTGCAGGTTGCGCGCGGGGGGGCGTCGCTGAGCCTTGCTGCGACGATCACGGCGCGGCCCGCCGCGTGACGACACCACCCGAAGAGGCGCAACCGCCGCGGCCGCTGCGGGTCCGGATCGTGGCGTCCGACCCGCTGCGCCGTCTCGGCTTAGAGACGATCGTAAGAGAAGCCGGCCATCGGATCGATGACGCCGCCGATGTCGTGCTGGCCGACGCAGACGGCGAGGTGGCGGACGGGCAGCCGGTGCTCGCGCTCGGCGCCGAAGAAGCGGGCCAGGCCGGCCGGCTGCCGCCCGACGCGACGCCGGCGCAGATCGATGCGGCGCTGCGCGCTGTCGCCGCCGGGCTTATCGTGCGCACGCGAGAGCCGCCGCGCCGCACCTTCGGTTCCGCCGAGGAAGCCGCTTCGCTGCTGAGCCCGCGCGAGGTCGAGGTGCTGGCCCTGATCGGCGACGGCCTCAGCAATAAGGAAGTGGCGCGCCGTCTCGGCATTTCCGGCCACACCGTCAAGTTTCACATCGAGTCGCTGTTCCGCAAGCTGGCGGCTGGCAGCCGCGCCGAGGCGGTCCACAAGGGCCTGCGGCAGGGGCTGATCGAGCTGTGATTCGGGCTGCCTACTGTTGGCGGACGAGCGCCGCACGTTCAACCGACATGCGATCATCGTTCGATGCAAAGCGCTTTGGAGCCGGATTTCACCCGGCAAGCCGCTCGATCTTTCCGTCACGGTCATCGAACCGGCGGCGGGCGGCGTCGAACTCCGCGAGATGGCCCCGTACCCATTCCCCGAACGCCAGCACCGGTTCCGACATCGAGCGGCCCAGCGCGGTCAGGCTGTACTCGACCTGCGGCGGGCTGGTCGGGAAGATCGTCCGGGTCACGATACCGTCGCGTTCGAGGCCGCGCAGCGTGCGGGTCAGCATCTGCTGCGAGATGCCGGCGGTGTTGCGCTTGATGTCGTTGAAGCGGCGGGGACCCTCGCGCAATAGCATGACGACGAGCATGCTCCATTTCTCGCCGATGCGCGACAGGATCTGGCTGACCTTTTGGCAGTCCTGATGCAGCGGATGGGGCGGTGTGGCGGTCATATCGGTGTGCCTTGGTGAGGTAAAGCTGCGTTCTTGCGATATGGGAGTGGTCACTTATGTCGTCCAGGTCACAGGCTTTGACCACGGGTGATTGCGATGAAACTCCTCCATATCGACTCCAACATCACCGGCGAGGGGTCGGTCTCGCGCCAGCTTTCCGCCGCGATTGTCGCCGCGTTCACGCGGGCGATGCCCGGGATCGAGACGATCCGTCGCGACCTCAACGCCGAGCCGATCCCGCATCTCGACAGCCGACGCCTCCCCACGGTGCGGCCGGCGAACGCGCCGGAGGGCGCGGCCGGTATCCCGGACCCGGAGGGAGCAGCCGCGCTCGACGAGTTCCTCGCCGCCGACATCGTCGTCATCGGCGCGCCGATGTACAATTTTGCGGTCCCGAGCCAGCTCAAAGCCTGGATCGACCGCATCCTGATCGCCGGCAAGACCTTCCGCTACAGCGAGGCCGGCCCTGTGGGTCTCGTCGGCGGCAAGCGGGTCATCATTGCCTCCTCGCGCGGCGGGCTCTACGCGTCGGGAATGCCGTTTGAGCCGAACGACTTCCAGGAGAAGTACCTGCGCGCCATCTTTGCCCTTATCGGCATCGAGGAGGTCGAGATCGTGCGCGCCGAAGGTCTGGCCTTCGGACCCGTTCAGCGTGAAGCGGCGATCCGGGCCGCGTTGGCCTCGGTGCCCGCCGCCGTGATGCGGTTCGCGCCGCGCGCGGCTGCATAGATGGATAAAGCGGAGACTTCGATGAGAACAGAAACCGGCAACGCGCGTCAGGTTACGAAAATCGTCGCGGCGCATCGCCAACGGGAGGGCGGCGGTTTCATCGTGCGCCGCCCGTTCCCGAGCGCGGATCTGCGCCATGCCGACCCGTTCCTGCTCCTCGACGAGATGGGGCCGGTCGAGTACGGGCCGGGCGAGGCGATCGGGGCGCCCGACCACCCGCACCGCGGCTTCGAGACCGTTACCTATGTGCTCGATGGCGAGATGGAGCACGCGGATTCGGCCGGCCACCGCGGCCGGCTCGGGCCCGGCGATGTGCAGTGGATGACGGCCGGGCGCGGCATCGTGCACTCGGAGATGCCGTCGGCAGCGATGCGGCAGCGCGGCGGCCGGATGCATGGGTTCCAGATCTGGGTCAACCTGCCGGCGCGAGCCAAGATGACGGCGCCGCATTACCAGGAAATCCCGCGCGCCGGGATCCCCGAGGCTGCGGCACCGGACGGCCTCTCGTCGGTACACGTGATCGCCGGCGAGGCGCTGGGCGCGCAGGCGGTCATCGAAACGCAGACGCCGATCGGCCTGCTGCACTGG
>DATJUL010000447.1:0-7953 GCA_035502295.1 Allostellaceae bacterium
GCGCTCGCGATCGCCGACCACGGCTATGTCATGGAGTCGGGCCGCATCGTCCTCGAGGGACCGGCGGAAGCCCTGCGGCAGAATTCCGACATCAAGGAGTTCTATCTCGGCCTCAACGACGCCGGCACCCGCAAATCCTACCGCGAGACCAAACGATATCGCCGGCGCAAGCGCTGGCTCTCGTAGCCCGGGTCGGCTCGATCACGCGAGGAACAGCAGCGCCGGCTGCTCCAGCGGCTCCTTGACGCGCTGGATAAACGAGGCGGCCTCCCAGCCGTCGACGATGCGATGGTCGAACGACGACGACAGGTTCATGATCCGGCGCACGACGATCTCGCGGTTGCGCACGACCGGCCGCTCGATGATGCGGTTGACGCCGACGATCGCCACTTCGGGATAGTTGAAGATCGGCGTCGCGGCGATGCCGCCGAGCCGCCCGAGGCTGGTGATCGTGATCGTCGAGCCGGCGAGGTCGTCGCTTCTCGCCTTGCCGGCGCGCGCCGCCTCGGACAGGCGGCGCAGTTCCGCCGCGCTCTGCCACAGGTCGAGCTCCTCGGCATGGCGCACGACGGGCACGAGGAGGCCGGAAGCGGTCTGCGTCGCGATCCCGATATGGACGGCCATATGGCGGTGCAGCACGCCGGTCTCGTCGTCGTAGCGGGCGTTGACCTGCGGGTGCGCGGCGACGGCACGAACGATCGCGCGCACCAGAAACGGCAGCAGCGTCAGATGCTCGCGCTCCGGATCGCGTGCGTTCAGCTGAGCGCGCAAATCTTCGAGCGCGGTGACGTCGACCTCTTCGACAAACGAGAAATGCGGGATATGCCGCTTCGCTGCCTGCAGGTGCTCGGCGATCGCGCGGCGCAGCCCGACGACCGGCACCTCCTCGACCCCATCCCGCCGCGCCAAGGCCGGCGCCGCGGCGGCCGGCGTTGCCTCGCCGGCCATGTAGCGATCGAGGTCCGGCTGCGTAATGCGCCCGCCGGGGCCGCTGCCGGGTACGAATTGCAGCGCGATCCCGTGGTCCCAGGCGCGCCGGCGCACGGCCGGCGAGGCGAGCGGCTTCTCCCCCGGTTGGCGACGGTGCGGGGTCGGCGCCGCAGGAGGAATGCCGGCCGGCACCGTTCTCCCCTCACCCTGTCCCTCTCCCCGTTCACGGGGAGAGGGAACTCGGCTGCGAAGCGGCGCCGCGACACCCCCTCTCCCCGCCGGGGTGACGGGCTCAGCCCTCGGCGCGGCCTTCGCGATGTTGCCGTCGCCGGCCACGTCGAGCTCGACGAGTTCAGACCCGACCGGCCGGCGCTCGCCTGCTTTGCCGTGGATCGCGATGACGGTGCCGGCCACCGGCGACGGCAGCTCGACGGTTGCCTTGTCGGTCATGACCTCGACGAGCGGGTCCTCCTCGCGGATCGCCTCGCCCGGCGCGACATGCCAGGCGACGATCTCGCCCTCGGTCATGCCCTCGCCGAGATCGGGCAGTTTGACGACATAGCGGGCCAAATCAACTCTCCGCCGTCGGTGGGATTGCTTCCTCGCTGCGCTCCTCGCAATGACGCTCCTGTTTGCCGTCATTGCGAGCGAAGCGAAGCAATCCCGTTAAGCCCGTTGAATTTTTCACCCCTCCAGCGCGCGGCGCATGCCGTCGGCGAGGCGCGCCGGGCCGGGGAAGTATTCCCATTCGAGGGCATGCGGGTAGGGCGTGTCCCAGCCGGTCACCCGCACGATCGGCGCCTCCAGGTGGTAGAAGCAATGCTCCTGCACCAGCGCCGCCAGCTCGGCGCCGAAGCCGCAGGTCCGCGTCGCCTCGTGCGCGACGACGCAACGGCCGGTTTTGTCGACCGACTGGGCGATTGTCTCGATGTCGAGCGGCAACAGCGTGCGCAGGTCGATGATTTCGGCGTCGATGCCCGCTTCTTCCGCTGCCGCCAGCGCGACATGCACCATCGTGCCGTAGACCAGCACGGTGACCGCCGCACCCTCGCGCACGATTGCGGCGCGGCCCAGCGGCACGCTGTAGTAACCCTCCGGCACCTCGCTCCGCGGATGCGCGGTCCACGGCTGGGCGGGTCGGTCGGGATGGCCGTCGAACGGGCCATGGTAGAGCCGCTTCGGCTCGAAGAACACGACCGGATCGTCGTCCTCGATCGCGCTGATCAGGAGGCCCTTGGCGTCATAGGGGTTGGACGGGATCACGGTCTTCAGCCCACAGACATGGGTGAAAATCGCCTCGACGCTCTGTGAATGCGTCTGGCCGCCGAAGATGCCGCCGCCGCACGGCGCCCGCACCGTGATCGGCGCCCAATATTCGCCGGCCGAGCGATAGCGCAGCCGTGCCGCCGCCGAAATCAGCTGGTCGGTCGCGGGATAGATGTAATCGGCAAACTGCACCTCGACGACCGGCCGCAGACCATAGGCGCCCATGCCGACCGCGACCGCGAGCATGCCGCCTTCGGCGATCGGCGCGTCGAACACCCGCTCCTCGCCATGCTTTTTCTGCAAGCCCTCGGTGACGCGAAAGACACCGCCGTAAAACCCGACATCCTCGCCGAAGATGACGACGCCCTTGTCGCGCGCCAGCATCACGTCCATCGCCGAGTTGAGCGCCTGCACCATCGTCATCGCCGGCATCAGGCCATCTCCCGCGCCGCCGTCCCGGCGCCGTTCCCCTCACCCCGGCCCTTTCTCCGCAGGCGGGGAGAGGGAGAGAGCCGCCGCCGCGGCGGCCTCATGGTCCGATGCGTTCCTGCGGCGGAGCCGCCGGGTTCCCTCTCCCCGTTCACGCGGATAGGGACAGGGTGAGGGGCGCACAGGCGCATCGCTCAGACCCCCAGCTCCTGGCGCTGGCGGCGCAGATGCCACGGCATTTCCTTGAAGACATCCTCGAACATCGTCTTGGCGCTGAAGTGCGGGCCGTTTTCCATCGTGCCCTGGCGTTCGGCTGCGCGCGCCGCCTCGCGCACCTCGTCGGCCAATTCGCTTGCGAGCTGCGCGTGGCGCTCGGGCGACCATTCGCCGCGGCGGATCAGGTGGCGCGACAGCCGTTCGATCGGATCGCCGAGCGGCCATTCCTTGCCTTCCTCGGCCGGGCGGTAGCGGCTCGGGTCGTCGCTCGTCGAGTGCGGCCCGGCGCGGTAGGTGAACAATTCGATCAACGTGGCGCCGTGATTGGCGCGGGCCCGCTCGGCGGCCCACTTGGTCGCGGCGTAGACCGCGAGGAAATCGTTGCCGTCCACTCTGAGGCAGGCGAGGCCGAAACCGATCGCGCGCGCCGCGAACGTCGCGACCTCGCCGCCCGCCACCTCCTGGTGCGAGGAGATCGCCCACTGGTTGTTGACGACATTGAGCACGACCGGCGCGCGATAGACCGCGGCAAAGGTCAGCGCGTGGTGAAAATCGGGTTCGGCGGTCGAGCCTTCGCCGATCCAGCTGACCGCGATGCGATGGTCGCGCTTGTAGGCCGAAGCCATCGCCCAGCCGACCGCCTGCGGAAACTGGCAGCCGAGGTTGCCGGCGAGCGAGAAGAACGCGGCGCCGCGCACCGAATAGAGCACCGGCAATTGCCGCCCCTTCAGCCGGTCGCCGGCGTTCGAATAGCACTGGCACATCATATCGACCAGCGGCCAGCCGCGCGCGATCAACAGGCCCTGCTGGCGATAATAGGGGAACGCCATGTCGTCCGGCGCCAACGCAAAGGCCTGGGCGACGCCGATCGCCTCCTCGCCGGTGCATTTCATGTAGAACGTGATCTTGCCCTGGCGCTGGGCAAGAAACATGCGCTCGTCGAAGGCGCGAGTCAGCATCATCGCGCGCAGGCCGCGGCGCAGCGTCTCGGGATCGAGCTTGGGGTCCCAGGCGCCGAGCGGAGCGCCGTCGTCATCCAGCACGCGGATCAGATGATAGGCCAGTTCATGCGTCTGCTGCGCCGGCACATCGATCGCCGGGCGCTCGGCGACGCCGGCCGCATAGCGTCGGACATACCCGAAATCGGGCTTTTCGCCCGGCGTCGGGTGATGCGCCGGGCTGTGCGGCTGCAGCTGCGCGTCGCTGGCGGCGGGAGGCTGGGTGGTATCCATGCAGCAATAGGTGGGGCGGGCATCGTCCGCCGTCGACCCTACACGCTTGCCTGCGCCGAAGGGTTCCGGCAAATGCGCGCGTCGGCGCTACAGCAATTCCGACAGGCCCGAGCCGGCGAGGATGGCGCCTGCGCCGATCAACAGCAGCAGGATGAGGCGGCGGAACCCGGCATCGCTGAACCGGCGATAGAGCCGGGCGCCGACCAGCGTCGGCAGCGCCATCGCCGGCGCGACGATCGCAAACGCCCAGAGGTTCGCCCCGCCGACCGTGCCGGTCGCGATATAGGCCGCCAGGGTCACGCCCTGCATGGCGAGATTGAAAACCTGGAAGACGGCGCGCTGCGTGTCGCGCTCCCAGCCGCGCAAGGCGCACCACAGCACCGGCGCCGGCCCGGTCAGGCCGCCGAGGCCGCCCATCACCCCGCCGACCCAGCCGGCGCCGGCATCGGCCCAGCGGCCGCCGCTTGTGATGCGCGGCAGATTGCGCAGCAGCAGCATCGTCGGGCACCACACCAACAGAATGACGCCGACGACGAGCTTGAACGCCGGCGGATCGATATGATTGAGCAGCGCCACGCCGATCGGCACCCCGCAAAGCCCGCCGGCGATGAACGGCCACAGCCGCCTCGCCTCCAGCGCGTGCCGCACCGCGCCCAAGGACAGGAGCTGGCCGAGCAGCGAGCCGAACACGACCAAGGACCCGGCCAGCGCCGGGCTGAGCGTCCAGGCCCAGACGCCGAGCGCGATGAGGCCGAAGGCAAAGCCCGCGAGGCCCTGTACAAACCCGCCGGCAGCGGCGCCGAGCGCGATGGCGATGATCGCCGACGACGACATCGGTCGTTCGGCGGCCGTCCGCTCAGATGCCGAACGCGTCGCGCAGGCCGCGTCGGCCCTCCGGCGTCACGCTGACCGCGCGCGAGCCGTCGCAGCGGCGCAGCCAGTCGAGCGCAAAGCAGCGGTCGGCCAGCGCCGCGCCGAGCCGGCCGCCGACATGCAGGCGCCGCTCGCTCCAGTCGAGGCACGGCCGGCAGAATGCCCGCCCGCCGGGCGAGCGCGCCAGGTCGCAAAGATCGATCCCGAAGTCCCGGAAGAATGCAGCGCCGGCCTCGGTCAATGCGCCGGCTTCCGGCGACAGATCGAGCCGGCGGTGTGCGACGAGGCTGTCGGCGAGCGCGACGCCGAGTTCGCCGGCAAGATGGTCCCAGCAGGTGCGCGCGGCGCGCATCGCTCGATCGCGCGGCCCGGTCACGATCGCTTGGCGGGCGCGGCCGCAGTCGCCGGCCGCGACTTCCATGATGCTTTCGAGCATCTGCGCGACCGCCGGTGAGGCGAGCCGGTGGTAATGATGCCGGCCCTGGCGCTGCGTCGCGAGCAGCCCGGCCGCCGCCATCTTCGCCAGATGGCCGCTCGCGGTCTGCGGCATGACACCGGCGGCGCGCGCCAGTTCGCCGGCGGTCAGCGCGCGGCCGTCCATCAGCGCCATGAGCATGCCGGCGCGCGCTGGATCGCCGACCAGCGCCGCGGTTTCGGCCAGAGCGGACGTGCTGAGCATGCGGGCCTCCCGGTTGTCGCGAAGCGCCAAGCTTACTGAGAAAGCGGCAGCGATGTTTCGGTCAAGGCCGCAGCATGCGGCGCCCTACGGGTTTGCTATAATGCCACAGCAAACGCGAATTGGAGGACGCGGATGGCCTTCTCGCTGATCGATGACGCCGGCGGCGCAGTGCCGCTCGTGGCGGTGGGGAAAGCCGGTCTCGCGGCGTGGCGCGACGCGGCGCCGCCGCGCGAGCGCGATTGGGCGGCGGCGACCGGGTTTGCCGGCGAGGCCGGCAAGCTGGCGTTTCTGCCGGACGGCGAGGGCCGGCTCGGCCGGGTGCTGGTCGGCGTGGCCGAGGGCGAGGCGGCGATGTGGGCGTTTGCCGGATTGTCCGAGACGCTGCCGCCCGGCCGCTACCGTATCGAGACGCCGCCGGAGGGCGGCGATGCGACCCGCCTCGCGCTCGGCTGGGCGCTCGGCACCTATGCGTTCGCCCGCTACCGCGACCTGAAGCGGGAACCCGGCGGCGCCGAACTGGCCTGGCCCGAGGGCGCCGACCGAGGGCTCGCCGAGCGGCTCGCCGGCGCGGTGTTCCTGGCGCGCGACCTGATCAACACGCCGGCCTCCGACATGGGGCCGGAGGAACTGGCCGACGCCGCAACGAGCGTCGCCGAAAAATCCGGCGCCTATCACCGCACGCTCGCCGGCGACGCGCTGCTCGCCGACAACTACCCGACGATCCACGCCGTCGGCCGCGCCAGCGCGCGAGCGCCGCGGCTCGTCGATATCGTGTGGGGCGACGAGGCGGCGCCGAAGGTGACGCTGGTCGGCAAGGGCGTGTGCTTCGATACGGGCGGTCTCGATCTGAAGCAGCCCTCCGGCATGCTCAACATGAAAAAGGACATGGGCGGCGCCGCGATCATGCTCGGCCTGGCGCAGGCGATCATGGACGCGGGTCTGCCGGTGCGGCTGCGCGTGCTGTTGCCGATGGTCGAGAATTCGGTCTCGGGCAACGCGCTGCGGCCGCGCGACATCGTCCGCACGCGCAAGGGGCTGACCGTCGAGATCGGCAATACCGACGCCGAGGGGCGGCTCATCTTGTGCGACGCGCTGGCCGAAGCCTCGCAGGAAAAACCGGCGGTCATCGTCGATGCCGCGACGCTCACCGGCGCGGCGCGGGTTGCAGTCGGCCCGGAACTGGCGGCGCTGTTCTGCAACGACGACGCGTTTGCCGCCGGGCTCGCTGCCGCCGGCGCGGCGGAAGACGATCCCATGTGGCGCATGCCGCTGTGGCGGCCGTATCGGCGCCTCCTCGACAGCAAGATCGCCGACCTCAACAACGTCTCCGAAGGGCCGCATGCCGGCGCGATCACCGCCGCGCTCTATCTCCAGGAATTTGTCGATCCCGGCATCCCGTGGGCGCATCTCGACGTGATGGCGTGGAACAACCGCGCCCGCCCCGGCCGCCCGGAAGGCGCCGAAGCGCAGGCGGTGCGGGCGCTCTACACCCACCTCGCCGCGCGGTTCGCCTGACTGACGCGCGGCTCGGTCTCAGCGATCGAGCGGGCGGCGGCGGGCGGCCATTGCGGCGGCGAGCCGCAGCGCGGCGATCAGGCTGTCGGGCCGCGCGGCGCCCGTGCCGGCGATATCGAAGGCGGTGCCGTGATCGGGCGAGGTGCGGACAAACGGCAACCCCAGCGTGACATTGACGGCGCCGTCGAAATCGATCGTCTTGACGGGGATCAGCGCCTGGTCGTGATACATGCACAAGGCGGCGTCGTAGCCGCGGCGCGCCCTGGCGTGGAACATCGTGTCGGCGGCAAAGGGTCCGCGCGCGTCGATGCCGGCAGCGCGCAGATCGGCAATTGCCGGCGCCACGATGTCGATCTCCTCGCGCCCCAGAGCGCCGGCCTCGCCGGCATGCGGGTTGAGGCCGGCGACGGCGATGACCGGCGCCGCGACCGCGAAATCGCGCAGCAGCGCGGCATGCGTGACCCGCCCGGCATGCACGATCGCCGCGCGCGTCAGCCGTGCCGCCGCCTCCTTCAGCGCCAGGTGGATCGTCACCGGCACGACGCGCAGGCCCGCCGCCGCCAGCAGCATGACCGGCGCGCCGTCGCAGCCCGCCAGTTCGGCGAGGAATTCGGTGTGGCCGGGATGGTGGAAGCCGGCGCGGTAGAGCGTGTCCTTGTGGATCGGGTTGGTGACGACGGCGTCGGCGCAGCCGGCCTGCACATCGGCGACCGCGGTCGCGATGGCGCCGATCGTCAGCGCCGCATCGTCCTGGTCGGGGCGGCCGGGCCGCGCCCGCACCGCGCCGCCGACGGGGAGCACCGGCAAGGCGCG
>DATJUL010000448.1:0-2857 GCA_035502295.1 Allostellaceae bacterium
AGTTGCACGACCGCGCTGCCATTCACGTCATGTGCCGAGGCGAGGACGGCTGCCTGCTGGTTCGTCGGGGTGCCGATGATGCGGTCGCCCGCCGCCTGATCGAAGTTGTAGACCGTATCCTGGCCGCCCGCTCCGGCGAACGCCGTGTTGTCATTGAGGAATTCGGCGCCGGTGACGGTCCCGCCGGTCACCGTATGGCCGCCGGCGACGGTGGCGCCGAAGTCGATGTATTGGCCCGTCCCCGACCCGCCGGTAATCGTGTCGCCGGCGCCGCCGTATACCGTGCTTGCGTGGGCGCCGAAGGCGATGGAATCGCTGCCGGCCAATGCGTTGACCGTCGCGTTGCCGGTCTGCGCCGCCAGGTTGATGCTCTCGCCGGCGGCGAGGGTGATGTTGGCCTGCGCCGCGCCGCCCAGGATCGTATCGCCGGCGCTGGCGTCGACGATCGTATCGACCCCCGCCGTGCCGATCTGCACGCTGTCGCCCGATCCGCCGTAAACGGTTGCCGAAGTGCTGCCGAACGTGACCGTGTCGTTGCCCACCAGGGCATTGATCGTATCCATGCCGCTGCCGGCGATGATCGTGTCGCCGCCGGTCGTATCGACGACACCGTAGTCGCCGAACAGCATGTTGAGGGTGGAGTCGCCCGTGACCTCCGCGACGCCCTGATAGCCGGGTGCCGGACCCGATACCGATACCGATTGGGTTAACACCTCCAGATTGAAAACGCCGGGAGTCGGCGGCGGTAAATTGCTGCCGTCTGGGCTGAAGACGACATTGATGGCTTCGGGCGCCGCCGCATAGAAATTGAACTGACTGCCTGGAATCGATGCCACGCCATCCCCCGCCTGCTGCCATCGACCTTGCCAAGGCGGCTCCCTGCCGTCCAGCGCGAATTCGTTTCAAGTTGTTTCGGCAAGTGCGCGACCCGGCGCCGCGTTGCCACGCGGAGGCGGGGCGGCCGGCTGTCGCCGCTGCCCGACATCGACCGCGGCGAAACAGCCGGGGCGCGGCGGGCCTGGTCTTCTGGCGCGGGGTGTTGGCCGATGCTACGATCGGCCGGCAGCTCGGCGTCTCGGGGGAATGGCCAGTTGAGAGGGCAATGGTGAAGCGGCTCGGCCCCGGCAACGGCCAGCGCATCGACGCCGCGATACCGGAGCCGCGATGCGAATCGCCGGCCGCGCGGCGCCGAGAACCGCCCTCCGCCGGCGGCGCCGACGTCGCGGGCGGGAAGCCGCTGCCGGGTCCCGACAATGGCGAGGGCGAGGACGCACTGGCGGCACTTTGCACCGAGGCCGCGGCGCGCGGCGGTTTGATCCCTTATCGCGACAGCCGATTTGCGGAAAACTGGTTCGCGATGGGCGGGCGTCAGCAGACCGCGTTCTTTGCGACGGCGGTCTGCCAGGCCCTGCCGCCCGCCTTGCGCGACGACATCAACGCGCACGGTTTGTCGATCCTCGATCTGGGATGCGCCACTGGCGATGCGCTTCCCGTCCTCCATTCGTACTTTCCGGCGTCGCTTCTCGCCGGCGTCGACGTCTCGCCGATTGCGGTAAGTCTCGCCCGCTTCCTGCATCCCGACTTCACGTTCTATTGCTTTGACGAACTGGCGAAATCCCGGCTTCTGCCCGACATCGTCTATTGTTCGAATACGTTGGAGCACGTCGAAACGTGGTCGGGAACATTGGCCAGGCTGGGGGCAATTGCCCGGCAATATATAGTCCTGGCGGTGCCGTTCGGGGAATATGCGTGTATTTCCGGGCATTTTGCCAGCTTTGGCGTCGATACGCTGCCGGAACGAATCGGTGGGGCCGCGCAGCTCGTCTTTCAGGTCGTCCTGGATGCCGGCGGCGAGGCGGAAGGGGCGTGGGCCGGCCGCCAGTTGATCGTCGTCTATGCGAGCGCGGCGGCGGCCGAGCGCCTGGTCCGGCTGGGATGGCTGGCGGCGCGCGAGCGGGCGGCAGCAGCGACGGCAGAACGGGCGGCCGAGTACGGTCGGCTCCTCGCCGAGCAGCACCGCCTCGCCGCCGAGCGGGAGGAGGCGAACGCGGCAGCGCTGGCCGAAGCGAGACGGGCCGCCGGCGAAGCGCGCAGCGCGCTGGCTCGAAGCGCGACGGACACCGGCGCGGCCCTGGAGGCCGAGCGCGCGGCGGCCGCTGCGCGCCTCGCTGAGCAGGAGCAGATCGCGGCGGCGCGCGAGGCGGCGCTGCACACGGTGATCGCCGGGCAGGCCGATCGGGCGGCGCTCTTGGCGCGGGAGGCGGCCGAGCAGCAGGTCGCCGCCGACATGGCCGCTGCCGAGCTGCTGTGGCGATTGGCCCAGCGCGGCTTTTTTGCGGCCGAACGAGAGGCCGCGCTCAGGGCGCGGGTGAAGGAGCTGGCGGCGCTGCTGCCGCGGCTGGAGAACCGTTGGAGCAGCCGGCGGCGAGCCGCGATCGCCATGCGGCGCGGCGCGCGCGCGTTTGCCCGCGGCGATTGGCGCACGGCGGCCGCCGCGTACCGCCGGGCGGTCGATTACGCTCCCGGATCGGCGGCTGACTGGGCGCAGTTGGGACGAAGCCTCGCCTGCCAGGGCGACCACGCCGGCGCCGCTGCGGCGTTCGATCGTGCGGTCGCGATCGACGATAGCGCAGCCGATGTTCACGTCGAACTCGGCCGGGCTTTGGCATCGGCGGGCGAGTTCTGTGCCGCGATCGAGGCGCTCGAAGCAGCCGGCCGGCTGCAGCCGGCGACCGAGGACGTCGAACAGGAACTCGCGGCGCTTTACGGCCGCATGGTCGGGGAAGGCGACCGGGCCCGCGATGGGCGCGACTGGGCCGCCGCCGCGCAGCGGTATTGGCGGGCGCTCGACCGGGCC
>DATJUL010000449.1:0-2252 GCA_035502295.1 Allostellaceae bacterium
GTGATCCTGGCCGACCGCATGGACGGCAAGCCGCTCGGCCCCGAGCATCTGCGGGTCGTCGTGCCGCTCGACAAGCATGGCGGCCGCAGCGTCCGCGACGTCGTGCGCATCGAGGTTCGCGCCGCCCCGCCGTGACCGCGAGAGACCGGCACGGTCATGCTGTCCGACCGGCACCGCGCGCGGCCTGGATCGCGGTCCACACGCGAAATGGCGTCGCCGGCATGTCGATGTGGCGGATGCCGTAGTCGGACAGCGCATCGACAACCGCGTTCATGACCGCCGGCAACGAGCCGGCGCAGCCGGCCTCGCCGCAGCCCTTGGCGCCGAGCGGGTTGGTTGTGGCCGGCACCGCGAAACCTCTACCGAAAAGCGCGGGCGCGCCGGACGCTCAAGCGTCGCCGACGTGCGCTGCGAGGTTCTTCAAGGCCGCGCAGAACGGCGCCAGGCCGGCGCTGCGCAACGGCCGGAACCGCTTGCCCATTTGCCGGCACAGCCGCTTCACCAGCGACATCGCGGCGTGGCTGATGCAATCGGCCGGGAACAGCACCGCGTCGGCGCGGCTGACGAGGCCCGGCAACAGGCCGCCGCGCTCCTCGATGCCGCCGTCGTGGTGCAGCAACGTGGCGCCCTGTCGCTCGGCGGCAGAGCGGATATGCGCGAGCTGCGCCGGCCGGCCGCCGACATAAAGCAGCGTCAAGCCCGACAGGTCGCGGCCCCACTCGCCGCCAACGCCGGCAGCGCCGTTCGTGAGGCTCGCTTCGATTGCGTCGAGTTCGTCGCGCAACCCGCGTTCCTGCGATTCTGCCGCCTTCCGCGCCTCCCGCTCGTTCGCCAGCGCCCCCCGCAACTCGACGAGGCGCTGCTCGAGGCCGGTGCGGCGGCTTTCGGAGCGGCCGAGGCGCATCTTCAAATCGGCGGCGAGCGCTTCCCAGCCGGCATCGCTGTCGGGCACTTGCGGCTCGCCGTCCTGTTCCCGCCTATAGACGATGCGCTGTTCGAGCGCCCGGCTCAATTCGCGGATCGTCGTGTCGCGCGACACGATCGCATCGCGCAGCTGATGCTGCTGGCGCCCGACCTTCTCCTGCAGCGCTGCGTTTTCGCCTTCGAGCTGGCGCAGGCGGCGGATGTCGGCACGATTGGCGGCGCCGACCAGGTGCGACAGCATATGGACTTCGATAAAGCTCTCGCGGATCATCGCGTCGGTCGTCGCCGGGTGGGTCAGGGCTGCCCAATAGGCGCCCGGAATATCGCCGGCCTGGACAAATTCGCGCCACAGGCTGCGGACCTCTTCGGCCGACTTGGCCTTGTCGAAGCGGTTGATCGCGAGCCGGTGGCGGCGGTCGAGCGCCTTGTGCAAGAGCCGCGCGCCGTCCTGGTGTTTGCCGGCGATCAGGACGCCGCTGGCATGCACGTCATGCTCGCTGGCCGCCGCCGCTTCGGTGAGGCCGATCCTGCCGAGCACCTGCCGCAATTCGCCGGTCGACAGGCAGGTCCCGACGATCGAGCAATGCAGGTTGGTGCCGAATTCCCAGATTTTCGTGCGCTGCCGCGCCGGCGGCGCTGCGCGCCGGGCCGACAGACGCGTGCGCACCGGTTGTCGCTGATCGGCGAGCGTGAACGAGGCAAACCCGAGGCCGGCCGCCGACGTGGCGTGCAGTGCGGATGGCAGCTGAAGCAAGCCGGGGAACCGCCTCTCCGACATGTCGTTTTCGCTCGCTCCAATGAAATATAACGCAAGGGCGCAATCGCCGGCGAGCGCGGTGCCCGCCGGCGCGTCGAACTTACAAGCCGGCCTGACTGACGAACTTTGTGTTCAGGTAGGCTTCGATCGCCTCCGAGCCTCCCTCGGAGCCGTAGCCCGAATCCTTGACGCCGCCGAACGGCACCTCGGGCAGCGCGAGGCCATGGTGGTTGATCGAGATCATGCCGGTCTCGACCGCCGCCGCGACCGCCTGCGCGGTCTTGGCCGAGCGCGTATAGGCGTAGGCAGCGAGGCCGTAGGGCAGCCGGTTCGCCTCGGCCACGACCTCGTCGAAATCGCGGAACGGCGCGATGACCGCGACCGGGCCGAACGGCTCCTCGTTCATGATGCGCGCGTCCTTGGGCACGTCGGTCAGGACTGTCGGCTCGAAGAAATTGCCGTTGTTGCCGATGCGGTGGCCGCCGGTCTTGAGGCTCGCGCCCTTCTGCACCGCATCGCCGATGAACGCCTCCATCGCGGCAATGCGGCGCGGGTTGGCCATCGGCCCCAT
>DATJUL010000450.1:0-2708 GCA_035502295.1 Allostellaceae bacterium
ACGCCGCCCCGGCCGCGCGCGACATCGGCATATTCGGCGCCGGCCTCTTCCAGCGCGAGGCGCACAAATTCGCCGCGCCCCTGGATCGCCGGCCAGTAATACAGCTCATATTCCATGACCATCCTCCCGCTGCGCCCGCGCGGCTATGATATAATTTTCCCGGCGCGACGGAGGATCGATTTGGCGTTCGGCGAGGCCCAGGCCGCGAACGATTTGACGCGGCGAATGATCATCATCACCGCGACGATGAACGCCATCCTGTTCGCCGCCCTCCACTTCGTGCATTGAGACATGACCGGTGCCGGTATGATCATGGACGGCAGCCTCGCGGCGCAATAGGGCGGCCATCGCCAAGTCTTTGTCGGCCGTTCGGCGCGGCGAGCGCGGCACAGCCGCCGTGGCCTGACCGGTTTCACCGCCCGCCGCGCCCGAAATTCCGGATCGTCCGCGCCGTTGCGCGGCGCGGCGCGACGATGCAATCTCGGCCGCTGCACCGCTCCCGGAGGGAAACATGCCGGATGTTCTCTACGTCGCTCTTCAGGACGACGACAGGCTGGCGATCTTTGCGATCGACGGCGTCAGCGGCCGGCTCACCAAAAAGGCCGATCTGGCGGCCGCGGGCGGGCCGTCGGTGTTCGCGATCAGCCCCGACCATCGGACGCTCTACGCCGGGCATCGCACGCGGCCGTCGATCGCCAGCTACCGCATCGATCCCGGCGGCAGCCTGACGCTGATCGCAACCGCCGCCCAGGCCGACGCGCCGACGTTTCTCGCGCCCGACCGCGCCGGCCGCTACATGCTCGCGGCTTATTACCAGGGCGGCTATGCCGCGGTCTATCCGGTCGGCGCGGACGGCGCGGTCGGCGCCGCGGCGACCGACAGGCAGGAAACCGCGATCGGCGCGCACGCGATCGCGACCGACCCCAGCAACCGTTTCGCCTTTGTGCCGCACATTTCCCGTATCCAGGACAACGTCATGGAGCCGGCGAAAAACAACCCTGGCCCCAATGTCATCCTGCAGTTTCGGTTTGACGCGGAGCGCGGCCGGCTCAGCCCGAATGCGCCGTTCCGGGTCGAACAGGGCGACCTCGTCGGCCCGCGCCACTACTGCTTTCATCCGAGCCTCGACATCGTCTATTTCTCCAACGAGCAGGGCTGCAGCGTCACCGCCTATCGCCTCGACCCTGCGGCCGGCACGCTCGCCGCGATGCAGACGATCGCGACCCTGCCGGAGGGCCACAGCGAGCGCACGACCTGCTCGCAGATTCACCTGACGCCTTCCGGGCGCTTTCTCTATGTCGGCAACCGCGCCGCCAACAGCAGCACTATCGCGGGGTTTGCCGTCGATGCCGCGAGCGGCCGGCTGACGGCAGCCGGGCATGCCGCGACCGAAGCGGTGCCGAGCGCCTTCTGTCTCGATCCGGCGGGGCAGTTTCTGTTTGCCGTCGGCACCGCGAGCGGCCGACTCGCCTCCTACCGCATCGATCAGGCGACCGGCGCCTTGTCGCCGCTCGGCGCCGCTTCGGTCGGCCGGCGGCCGGCGGCGGTATTGGCGGCGCGGCTCGACGCGTGACCGAGCGGGCGGGCGCGCCGCGGCATTTTCTGGTCGTCGGCGCCGGCGCGGCCGGGCTCATGGCCGCGTGCGAACTGGCGCGCGCCGGCCGGCGGGTGACCGTGCTCGAAGCGCGCCGGCGCTGTGGCGGGCGCATTGACCCGCTGCCCGAAGCGGAATTCGGCTACAAGGCGGAAGGCGGCGCCGAATTTGTCCACGGCGCGGCGCCGGTCACCCGCGCCCTGATGCGCGAGGCCGGTCTCTCGCTCGCGCCACGCGCCGGCGCGCGCTGGAGCGCCCGCGCCGGGGCGTTGGTGCCCGACACGCGCACCGTTCCCGGCGAGGGGCGCTTCTATGAGGCCCTGATGCGGCTGCAGCACGACCTGCCGATCGCCGACTTCCTGGAGACGCACTTCGCCGGCCCGCATTACGCGGAGCTGCGCCGCTCGATCACCCGCACGGTCGAAGGCTACGATGCCGCCGATCCGCGCCGCGCCAGCACCTTCGCGATCCGCGACGAATGGACGGCGCGCGACGACGGCGAGCACGGCCGGCTCCGCGAGGGCTACGGCGCGCTCGTCGCCCATCTCGCGGCGGAATGCCGCCGCCGCGGCGCCGCCATCCATTGCGGTGCCGCCGTTCAAGCGATTGAGGACGTGAGCGGACAGGTTGCCGCCCGCTGCCGCGACGGCGCGTCGGTCGAAGCCGACGCCGCGATCCTTGCCGCGCCGCTGCCGATCCTGTCCGACATCGCATTGCCGGCGGCGGCGCACGAGCGCGCCGCGACGGCCGTCGCCGATATCGGCTTCGGCAATGTCGTCAAGTTTCTGCTGCGGTTTCGCACCCGTTGGTGGGCCGATCACGGCGGGCGAAATCTCGCCGATCTGTCGTTCCTCTTATCCGACGCGCCGGTGCCGACCTGGTGGACGCAACATCCGGCCGAGCATCCGGTGCTGACCGGCTGGTACGCCGGCCCCAAGGCCGACCGCGTCGCCTCGCTCGGCGACGCCGAACTCATCGACATGGGCCTCGCCTCGCTCGCCGAAATTTTCGCGCTGCCCCCGGAACGCCTGCGGCGCGACCTCGTCGCGGCGCGCGCGATCAACTGGGGCACCGACCCCTGGGCACGCGGCGCCTATTCCTACGCGACGCCCGC
>DATJUL010000451.1:0-5677 GCA_035502295.1 Allostellaceae bacterium
CGCCTGTGCTCAACGGCGTCATTCGATTGCGCTTGCCATTGTCGACGGCATTTCATATCGACCGCCCTGGAAAGGCCAGCGCTAGATCGGCGCGGCGACGGCAGGAGCGCACGTTTTCCTGCAGAGGAGAGTACGGGTGGCGGGTTTCGGCCGACGAGGCGCCCTTGTCGCGGCTTCGTTGGCGTTGTTGCCGGCGCCGGCCGCGCCGGTCGTGGCGCAGCGTCCGCAAACAGCGGCCTCAAGCCAGATCCAAGCATCGCCTGCACCAAAGCCGCCGCCGGGTGCCGCGGCGCCGACGAACCCCGCGGCAGGGCCGAGCCGGGCGGCAGCGGCAGCGAACGCCGGCACCAACCCGCCGGCCGCAACGACGCCGTTTGCCGAGCTGTTTGCCAAGCTGGCCGGCCGCGTCGTTGGCACGGTCGTCAACATTTCGACCGTGGCCGCGGCGCCGACCGGCAAGCCGGCCGCGCATCCGCAGCAGAATTCGGCCGGAACGACGCTCGATCAGGTATTCCGCGACTTCTTCGGCGAGAATGGCGGCCCCGGCGCGGCGGGCGAGCAGATCGCCTCGCTCGGCTCCGGCTTCATCATCGACCCCTCCGGGCTCATCGTCACGAACAACCATGTCATCGCCAACGCCGAGCACATCACCGTCACGCTGGCCGACAACACATCGCTGCAGGCGCGGGTCGTCGGCCGCGATGCGATCACCGATCTGGCGCTCTTGAAGGTCGACCCGAAAGAGCCACTGCCGGCGGCGCGCTGGGGCGATTCGAACAAGGCGCAGGTCGGCGACTGGGTCCTGACGATCGGCAACCCCTTCGGGCTCGGCGGCACCGTCACCGCCGGCATCATCTCGGCGACCGCGCGCGTGATCCACTCCAGCCCCTATGACGACTATCTGCAGACCGATGCGTCGATCAACCGCGGCAATTCCGGCGGTCCGATGTTCAACCTCGCCGGCCAGGTGATCGGCATCAATACGGTCATCTACTCGCCGTCGGGCGGCTCGATCGGCATCGGGTTTGCGTTGCCGTCGGCGATCGCCCGCCCGATCATCGAGCAGCTGGAGAGAAGCGGCCGGGTCGAGCGCGGCTGGATCGGCACCCGCATCCAGCCGATGAATGCCGATCTGGCGGAAAGCGTCGGGCTCGACCGCAGCCGCGGCGCGATGATCGCCGCGGTCGACGCCGACAGCCCGGCGGCCGGGGCCAAGCTGGAACCCGGCGATGTGATCCTCGCGTATGACGGGCAGGCCATCGACAGGAGCCGCGAGCTGCCACGGCTGGTTGCCGCCACGCCGCCCGGCAGGCAGGTGACGCTGGCAATCTGGCGCGACGGCAAGGAACGCGCGGTCGCGTTGAAGGTCGCGATGCTCGATCCCGATCGCAAACCGCCGCCGCCGCCGCCGCCCGCGCAGCCGAAGCCGCCGGTCGCGGTCGAGGCGTTCGGCCTCAAGCTGGCGAAGATCACGCCCGAACTGCGCAAGGAGTTTGCGTTGCCCGACTGGGCGAACGGCGTCGTCATCACCGAGGTGCCGCGCGACGGTCCGGCCGCCGCGCAGGACCTGCAGCCGGGCGACCTGTTGATCGCGATCGGCCGCACCCCGATCGCCAGCCCGCGGCAGGTGCCGGCCTTCGCGGCGGCGGCGACGAAGGCAAAACAGAAGATGGTGCTGGTGCGGATCGAAGGGCGCCGGGGCGGCACGCGGTTTGTCGCGCTGCCGGCCGCCGCCGAGTGAGCGGCGGGATCGAGGGACCCGGCATGCGAAGCCGCCGATGGCGTTTCACCTCGGGGCGCGGCGATTTTCTGCCGATCGTCATCGGCGGCGTCATGGCGGTCATGTCGCTGCCCGGGTTCTTGCTGATGCTGTTCGCCCCCGACAGCAATCCCGGCATCTTCCGGTTTCCGGTGCTCGCGGTGCTGGGCGCCGGTTCGGTCTTCGGCATCGGGTTCGTCATTGTCGGCGTCCGGGTCTGCGCGACACCCGGCTCGCTCGCTTACCGGATTGCCCGCTTCCGGTTCTTTTCGCGTTAGGCGGCGCATCGGGTGGCGGGCCGGGCGCGCCTTCATTACCTATGGGCATAGACCCGTCGCGGCGCCTGTCGTGTGCGGCGGGCCGAACAGCCGCGGAGAGCTACCCCGATGCTCGATGTCTCGTCGTCCGATACCGCACCGCGCCCGACCCGGCTTGCCGACTACCGGCCGCCCGAATTTCTCGTCGATACGGTCGATCTGACCTTCGACCTGGCGCCCTCCGACACGCGCGTCGCGGCTCATCTGCGGCTGCGCCGCAACCCCGCGGCGGACGAGTCGCAGACGGAGCTGCGTCTCGACGGCGACGAATTGGAGCCGGTGGCGCTGGCGCTCGACGGCCGGCCATTGGCCCCCGGCGAATACGCGGTCGAGCCGGACGGCACGCTGGTCATCGCGCCGGTGCCGGATCAGTTCGCGCTCGACATCGAGACCCGCATCGCGCCCGAGCGCAACACCGCGCTCTCGGGCCTCTACGTCTCCGGCGGTAATTTCTGCACGCAATGCGAACCCGAGGGGTTTCGCCGCATCACGTATTTTCTCGACCGGCCCGATGTGATGGCCCGCTACAGCGTGACGATCCGCGCCGACAAGGGACGCTGTCCGGTACTGCTGTCGAACGGCAACCCCGCCGGACAGGGCGATCTGCCGGAGGGACGGCATTGGGCGCGCTGGGTCGATCCGCACCCGAAACCCTCCTATCTGTTCGCGCTCGTCGCCGGCGACCTCGTCGCGGTCGAGGACAGCTTCACGACGCGCTCGGGCCGCGCGGTGAAGCTGGCGATCTGGGTGCGCCGCGGCGACGAGGACAAATGCGGCCACGCGATGCAATCGCTGAAAAACGCGATGCGCTGGGACGAGGACACCTTCGGCCTCGAATACGACCTCGATGTCTTCAACATCGTCGCCGTCAGCGATTTCAACATGGGGGCGATGGAGAACAAGGGCCTCAACATCTTCAACACGCGCTATGTGCTGGCCAAGCCGGAAACCGCGACGGACGGCGATTACCAGGGGATCGAAACGGTCATCGCCCACGAATATTTCCACAACTGGACCGGTGACCGGGTGACCTGCCGCGACTGGTTTCAATTGTCGCTGAAGGAAGGGCTGACCGTGTTCCGCGATCAGCTGTTCTCCGCCGACCAGGGCAGCGCGGCGGTGTGCCGCATCGGCAATATCCGCATCCTGCGCGCGGCGCAGTTTCCCGAGGATGCGGGGCCGCTGGCGCATCCGGTGCAGCCGCAGAGCTATCTGCGGATCGACAATTTCTATACCGCGACGGTCTACAACAAGGGCGCCGAACTGATCCGCATGATGCACACTCTGCTGGGGCCGGACGGCTTCCGCCGCGGCATGGATTTGTACATCGCGAAGAACGACAACCATGCCGCGACGATCGGCGATTTTCTCGCGGCAATGCGGCAGGCGGGCAGCGAGCGCGGTGTCGATCTCGGCCAATTCGAGCGCTGGTACGAGCAGGCCGGAACGCCGGAAATCGCGGTCGAAGACGATTACGACCCGGCGACGCGGCGCTATTCGCTGACCGTGTCGCAGCATATCCCGCCGACCCCGGGCCAGCCCGAGAAGGCGCCGGCGCCGGTGCCGCTGGCGCTCGGCCTCATCGGCCCGAACGGCGACGAATTGCCGACCCGGCTGGCCGAAGAGACCGAGAGCCGGCTCGGCACGCGGGTTCTCGTTGCCGCGGAGGCGCGGCAGAATTTCCGCTTTGCCGATGTGCCGGCGCGACCGGTGCCGTCCTTGCTGCGCAATTTCTCGGCGCCGGTCAAACTGCAGGGCGTACCGCTCGACCGGCTCAAGTTTCTGGCGATCCACGACAGCGACCCGGTGGCACGGTGGGATGCCGGACAGCAGGTCGCAACCCGCATGCTGCTCGACCATGTCGCGGCATATCAGCGCGGCACGGCGATGCCGGCGCTCGATCCCGACCTCGTCGCGGCGATGCGGCAGATTCTGGCGGATGCCGAGCGCGACCCGGCCTTTGCCGCCGAGGCGCTGCTGTTGCCGAGCGAAGCCAACCTCGCCGACGCGATGAGCATCGTCGCGGTCGAGGCGATCCACGCGGCGCGCGAAGAGGCCCGCGCGCGGCTCGCCGAGGCGCTGGCCGAACCGCTCGACGCTGCCTATCGCGATCTCGCCGATCCCGGCCCCTACCGCATCGACGCGCGCGCGGTCGGCCGCCGGGCGCTGCGCAATGTCTGCCTCGCCTATCTTGCGTCCGGCGATCAGGTTGAAGGCGCGCTTCTCGCCAAGGCGCAGTTCGACCGGGGCGGCAACATGACCGATGTCTTGGCGGCGCTGGCCGTGCTGATCGACATCGATTGCCCGGAGCGCGGCGACGCGCTCGATGCGTTCTATCGAAGCTGGCAGGATGATGCGCTCGTCATCGACAAGTGGTTTGCGTTGCAGGCGCGCTCGTCCTTGCCCGGCACGATCGCGGCGGTGCGCGAGTTGACCCGCCACCCCGCCTTCACCCGCGCCAACCCGAACCGGCTGCGCGCGCTGGTCGGCACGTTCAGCCAGGCCAACCTGCTCCATTTCCACGCCGCGAGCGGCGCCGGCTACGAATTCCTCGCCGACGAGGTATTGGCGATCGACGCGGCGAACCCCACGACGGCGGCGCGCATCGTGCAGCCGTTGGGGCAGTGGCGGCGGCATGACGCGGCGCGGCAAGGGCTGATGCGCGCCGCGCTCGACCGCATCCTCGCCGCTCCCGGCCTCAGCCCCAACACCTACGAGATGGTCGCGAAGAGCCTCGCCGCGCCCTGACGCCCATCGCGCGGTGCGGGATTGCTTCGCTTCGCTCGCAATGACCGACGGGTTCTGTCGTTGCGAGGAGCGCAGCGACGACGCAATCCCGCGCCGACGGGCGGCCGCTCAGAGGCGGCCGTGGCAGTGCTTGTATTTCCGGCCCGAGCCGCACGGGCACGGGGCGTTGCGCCCGGTGCCGCCCCACGGCGCGCGCGGCGCGGCGGCGGCCGCCGCCGCGAGTCCGTCGCCTTCTTCGTGCCGGCGCGGATCGGCGGCGCCGTTGCCGCGCGGTCGCCCGCGCGCCCGCGCCGCGCCGTTGCCGCCGCGGGTGGCCGGCCGCCCCCCGGCCTCGACCAGCGCCTCCTCGCGCTCGAACGGCATCGATTCGGAGTACGACAACTCGCCGAACGGCGTCGGCTCCGGGTCGGGCGGCCCCAGGCGCAATTCGACGTGGCTCAAGACCGAGGTGACCTGATCGCGCAGCCCCGCCAGCATCGCCTCGAACAGATGAAAGGCTTCGCGCTTGTATTCGTTCAGCGGATCGACCTGGGCATAGGCGCGCAGGTTGATGCCCTGGCGCAGATGGTCGAGGGTCAGGAGGTGGTCCTTCCAGGTGTGGTCGAGCAATTGCAGCAGCAGGCTCTTCTCGGCCATGCGCATCAGTTCGGTGCCGTAATTGGCCGCCTTTTCGGCCATGTGGCGATCGGCCGCCGCGACGATGCGATCCTCGACCGCCTCGCGGTCGATCCCCTCTTCCTGCACCCACTCGGCGAGCGGCAGATCGAGCGCCAAGAGGCGCTGGCATTCGGCGTGCAGCCCGGCCATGTCCCACTGCTCGGGCAACGCGTTGTCCGGGACCGCGGCGGCGACG
>DATJUL010000452.1:0-29673 GCA_035502295.1 Allostellaceae bacterium
GCGCAAATTCTGGGAGGCGCCGGGAGTGTGGACGACGGCGGTCGGCTATGCCGGCGGCTCGACGCCGAATCCGACCTATGAAGAGGTGTGCAGCGGCCTGACCGGCCACGCCGAAGTTGTGCTCGTCGTGTTCGATCCGGAAAAGATCAGCTATGAGGCGCTGCTGAAAATCTTCTGGGAGAGCCACGATCCGACCCAGGGCATGCGGCAGGGCAACGATGTCGGCACGCAGTACCGCTCGGCGATCTATGCCTTCTCGCCCGAGCAGAAGCGCCTGGCGGAGGCGTCGCGCGCGGCTTTTCAGGCGCGGCTCGGCGCGGCCGGCTACGGCGCGATCACGACCGAAATCCGCGACGCGCCCGAGTTCTATTTCGCCGAGGATTACCACCAGCAGTATCTGGCGAAAAACCCGTTCGGCTATTGCGGCCTCGGCGGCACCGGCGTCAGCTGCCCGGTCGGCGCCGCGGTCGGCGCCTGACCGCCCGCCTCGGGGCCGGGAGGGGCTGTCGGCTCAGCCGTGCAGGTGCCCGGTATCGTTCCATACCCGGATCACCGGCTCGGCGAGATCGTTGTGCTCGTAGCCGAAGATGCTGAGCGAAGCGGTGTCGAGCATGAAGCGGCGCCCGCCGGTCGGGTCCAAGCCGATCCAGCGCGCCGCCAGCACGCGCAAAAAATGCGAGCTCGAAAACAGCAATACATCGCCCTCGACCCGCCGCATCGCCGCGATGACCCGGTCGGCGCGCGCGCCGACCATGGCGGCCGTCTCGCCCTCCGGACAACCGTCGCGGAACAGGTCCCAGTCCGGCCGCTCCTTGTGGATATCGACGGTGCGCACGCCTTCGTAGCGGCCGTAATTCCATTCCATCGCGTCGTGCAGCACGCCCGCCTTGTCGCCGAACCCGGCCAGTTCGCAGGTGCGCCGCGCGCGCAGCAGCGGGCTGGTGAACACCTGCGCAAAGCGCATGGCGCCGAGCCGGCTGCCGAGCTTGCGGGCCGCGTCTTCGCCGCCGGCGGTCAGCGGGATATCGCTGACGCCGGTATGCTGCCCCGAGAGGCTCCATTCGGTCTCACCGTGTCGTGCCACGTAAATCAGCGGTAACGCCATCGTTGACCCCTGCCGCGGTTGCCGCCCGATTATGCGAAGGACGGTCGGCCCGCGCCACCGTCAACTGCGCATCGATTGCGCCGCCGACCATTGCCGCCGCGGCGCACCTCGGCTATGACCCCGTGCCGTGCCGGCTTAGCTCAGCGGTAGAGCAACCGCCTTGTAAGCGGTAGGTCGTGTGTTCGATCCACACAGCCGGCACCATATTTGCCAAAGCCTTATAAGTAGCCTAACGGCCAATCCGGTAAAGCAGGGCAGCCGCAGAAGCGATTGGACGAAAAAATACGCCGCCGCCGAGCCGCGGGCGGCTGGCCGAGACGGCGCTGGCGGCGGTGGTCCAGGAGGCCTACGTGAACGGCGTCTCGACCCGCGCGGTCGACGATCTGGTGCCGGCGATGGCCATGTCTCATAATTATATTCGCTGCGATCGAACAGCGGAGGCGAGCCGATGCGAGCGAGCACCGAGCGCATATTGACCAGCCATGTCGGCAGCCTGCCGCGGCCCGACGGGCTGATCGCCGCGACTGCCGGCGGCGGCGGCGCGGCGCAGTTTCAGCAGGCGCTGCGCGAGGCCGTCGCCGATGTCGTACGCCAGCAGCAGGACGCCGGCATCGATGTGCCGAACGACGGCGAATTCGGCAAGGCCGTCACCCACCGGGTGCATTACGGTGCGTGGTGGAACTATGCCTTCGATCGCTGGAGCGGCATCGAATTCGGTGCGCCTGGCCCTTACGGCCGCACGCCGCGCCGCTCGCGGCCGGGCGAGATTGTGCTGACGAGCCAGGACGACCGGCGCGACCGGCAGATCTTTGCGGCGGCCTACCGCGACCCCGAATCGGGCATCTCGATGGGGCCGCGCCCCGCGACCGGCCCGGTCTGCGTCGCGCCGCTCAAATACACCGGCCACGCGGCGCTGCAGGCCGACATCGCCAATCTGAAGGCGGCGCTGACGGCGGCCGGTGTCGCGGAAGGCTTCATGACCTCGGTCGCGCCGGGCAGCGCCTACCGCATCGGCAACGCCTTTTACCAGACCGACGAGGAATTTCTCGCTGCCTGCGCCGAGGCGATGCGCGAGGAATACACCGCGATCATCGATGCCGGGCTGGTGCTGCAGCTCGACGATCCGGCGACCGCGACCGGTTGGGACATGATCAGCCCCGAGCCGGATCTTGCCGCCTACAAGAAGTTCACGATGGTGCGGATCGAGGCGTTGAACCACGCGCTGCGCGGCCTGCCGCGGGACCGCATCCGCTATCATCTGTGCTGGGGCAGCTGGCACGGCCCGCATGTGACCGACATCCCGTTGCGCGATATCCTCGACGTGATGCTGGCGGTCGAGGCCGGCGCCTATTCGTTCGAAGCCGGCAATGTCCGCCATGCGCATGAGTGGCAGGTGTGGCGGGAGGCCAGGTTGCCGGACGACCGGCTGCTCCTGCCCGGCGTCGTCAGCCACGCGACCAACGTCGTCGAACATCCCGAGCTGGTCGCCGAGCGCATCCTGCGGTTCGCCGACCTGGTCGGCCGCGAGCGCGTCATCGCCTCGACCGATTGTGGCCTCGGCGGCCGCGTTCACGCGCAGATCGCGTGGGCCAAGCTCAAGGCGCTGGCCGACGGCGCCGCGCTCGCCAGCCGACGGCTGTGGCGCTGATCGTCGCCGGCGCGGTTTCGCTCCCTCAGCCGCCGTTGTAGAGCGGCAGATGCGCGATCTCTGCCCACGCCGCCTGCGGCTGGATCTGCCAGGTGTAAAATGTCGGCCGAGCGAAGCCGGCACCGCCCCCGTTGCCACCGCCGCCACCGCCGCCGCTGTCCCAGGTGCCCGACACCAGGACCTTGACAAAGGCCTGCTGGCCCGGCGCGAGGCTGACGGTTACGAACTGGTTTACATCCGTGCCCTGACTGTCGACCGTGACCGCGTAGGTGCCGGGCGCCACGTCGCGGTAGAAGACTGCGCCCGGCTGCGACACGCCGACAATCGCGCCGTTGAGCCGCATGTAGGGCGTCGCCAGCGATTCGTAGGGCTCGTACTCGCGGTAGATCCAGATGCGCGCCATGCCGCGCGGCACCGGCGCCGGCCGCGCGCTCGGGTAGGCCTCGGCCAGCGCATGCGCACACGCCGGCAGGCCGATCATCATCGCGAGCGCGAGCAGCACCGCCCCGCCGGCCGCCGCGATCCGGCGGGCGAGAATGCCCCGTGCGATTGTTGACATGTTGACGGTCTCCTCTTCTCATCGCCGATTATAGGCAGCCGGCACGCCCGGCGCTACGCTCGATCGCAACGCACCCGTTGCATTGTCGCCGGTCCGTCGGCGTCTGGTCTGCCGCGCCGAAAGGCAGTAGAAGACTCCCGGCCATGGCTTTGGACGCGAGATTTGCATGCGTTACGTCGCCCTCTTTGCGCTGCTCGCCCTCGCCGCCTGCACCCAGGCAACCTTCACACCGGCGTCGTCAAGCCGCGTCGACAACCGGACCTTCGTGATCAACGGGCCCGGCATTCCGGGCGGTTCCATCGCCCCGAACAAGCGTCTGGCGGAACGGCTGTGTCCGAACGGCTTCCGCGTGCTCGACTCGGTCGTGCGGCGCAACAGCTCGGACGGCTATGCGGACGAGATCGGCGATACCTTCACGAACTGGACGATCCGCTGCCTCTAATGATTGTCGGCGGACGTCAGTCCAGTCGCGCACGTTCCTCGGCGAAGAGATAAAGGGGGCGCCATAGCAGCCGGTTGAAGCTGGTCACAAGCAGCGACATAACCGCGATCCCGAGCACGATGCGCGGAAAGTCGCCGGCAGCGGTGGCTTGCGCGATATAGGCGCCGAGCCCGTGCGCGATCAGCGTGGTTTTGCCCCACGAAACATACTCGGCCACGATGCTGGCGTTCCAGGCCCCGCCCGAGGCGGTGATCGCTCCGGTGACGAAGTACGGAAAGATTCCGGGCAACATTACGGCTTGCCACCACTGGCGCCCACGCACGCGAAAATTGGTCGCGGCTTCGCGAAAATCGGTCGGAAATGCCGCGGCGCCGGCGATGACGTTGAACAGGATATACCACTGCGTGCCCAGGATGATCAGCGGGCTTAGCCAGATATCCGGATTGGCGTGAAAGTGCACGATGGCAACGACAAAGATCGGGAACAACAGATTGGCCGGAAAGGCCGCGAGAAATTGCGCCAGCGGCTGGATGCGTTCGGCCAGCGCGGGACGCAGACCGATCAGCACGCCGAGCGGCACCCATACCACGGACGCGATCGCGATCAGCGCCAGCACGCGAACGAGGGTGCAGATGCCGAGCAGAACCGCGGTTATTACGTCCGCCGCGCCGAGTTCGCTGGCGATGAAGTTCACCGCCCGATAGGCGCCATAGGCGGCCGCGGCGGCGACGAGGCCATACCACAGCGCATCGACCCACCAACGCGACGAATGGTCGTCGCGGCGCGGCCTGACGCGCCTGCCAATGCCGGCCGGCATTGGCAGGCGCATCAGCAATGCCAAGATGCTGGCAAATGGCGCCAGCAGGTACCGCATCAACCGCGTGCGCTTCATCAGGTCGAGCACCCAGGATTCTGGTGCCGCCTGCGCCGCGGTCTGCTCGAAGCGGAATTTGTCGGCCCAGGCCACCAGCGGCCGGAACATCAACCGGTCGTATAATGCGATGACGACGACCATCGCAAGAATGACCCATCCGACTGCCGCCAGATCCTTCTCGTCAAGGGCTTTGGCCAGATAGGTGCCGATGCCGGGCAACTCGATGGTCTTGTTGCCGACCGTGATCGCCTCGGACGCGACGATAAAAAACCACCCGCCCGAGGCGCTCATCATCATGTTCCACACCAGTCCGGGCATCGCGAACGGCACTTCGAGCTTCCAAAAGCGCATCCAGCCCGACAGATGAAAACTGCGCGATGCCTCCACCAGATCGCGCGGCACGGTGCGCAACGACTGATAGAAGCTGAACGTCATGTTCCACGCCTGACTGGTGAAGACCGCGAATATGACCGCACATTCCGCGCCCAATACCCGACCGGGGAACAACGACATGAAAAAGACGACGGTGAACGAGATATATCCAAGGATCGGGACCGACTGCAGGATGTCGAGCAGCGGGATCAGCACCTTTTCCGCTCGGGCGCTCTTCGCCGCCAGCGTTCCGTAAATCAGCGTGAAGGCCAGCGAGGCAACCATCGCCGCCAGCATGCGCAACACGGTGCGCAACGCATAATCCGGCAGGTTTGCCGGAGCGAGCGAGACGACCGGCTCGCGCAGCGTCGAAAGCGGCGCCAGCGTTTGATGCGCCCCGAACCCGATGACGCTGACGAGGCCAAGGATCAGCGGGAAAGCCAGCAGGTCCCACCGGTTGGGACGCAGACCGGCCGCCGTCGTCGCCGCTTGCTGGAATTGCAGGTCGGGCATCGTTTCACCTTGATCCGGACGGAGGTCCGCGGCGGCAGCGACCGTGATCGTGGCATAGCCCGGCGACCGTGGCGTGACAAGCGGGCGAGGTGCGTGGGACGGGCGCCGCCAGTGACGACGGGCGTCGCGGCGCAACGCGGGGCGCGGAGGGACCGCGGCGCCCAAGATTGACCGACACCCGAGGCCGCCTGTATTACCCGCGAGCACCGGCCCGACGATGGCGGCGCAGCGCTGCCGCATCGCCATATGCCGTCCTTGTGATCGTTTCATCCGGCTGCAGCGCCCTGAGTGAACGGCTGAGGTTTGACCGATGAGCGTCCTGACCGAGGAGAGGCTGCCGGTTTCGCTCGATGCTCCCCTCCTGCGCACCGTTGCGATGAGCAAGACCTACCGCACCCCCGACCATATCGGTCGGCTGGTGCTCGACGGGATTAACTTCACCCAGCACGAGGGCGAGATCGTCGCCATCCTCGGCAAGTCCGGCTCGGGCAAATCGACATTTCTGCGCATTCTGGCCGGTCTCATGCCGGCGAGCGGCGGGCGCGTCGAATATCGCGGCCGGCCGGTCGCCGGCCCGGTGCGCGGCATTGCGATGGTGTTCCAAACCTTCGCGCTGTTCCCGTGGCTGACCGTGCTCGGCAATGTCGAACTGGGGCTCGAGGCGCTGGGCGTCGCTGCCGCCGAGCGACGCCGGCGCGCGGTCGAGGCAATCGATCTGATCGGCCTCGACGGCTTCGAGAACGCCTATCCGAAGGAACTTTCGGGCGGCATGCGGCAGCGCGTCGGGTTTGCCCGCGCGCTCGTCGTCCATCCCGACATCCTGCTGCTCGACGAGCCGTTCTCGCAGCTCGACGTGTTGACCGCCGAGACGCTGCGCAACGACGTCTCGGACCTCTGGGCAGAGCACCGCATCCCGACCAAAGGCATCCTCGTGGTCTCGCACAATATCGAGGAGGCGGTCGAGATGGCCGACCGCATCCTCATTTTCAGCAGCGATCCGGGCCGCATCAGCGCCGAGGTGCCGGTCGCGCTGCCGCGGCCGCGCGACTGGGAGAGCGCGCAATTCCGCCAGATCGTCGACCAGGTCTACACGCTGTTGACGACGCGGCCCGGGCACGATGGACGGCGCGGCGCCAGACCCGAGCCGATCGGTCTCGGCTACCGCCTGCCCGACGCTGCGGTGCAGCAATTATCGGGCCTCATCGAGCGGTTGACCGAGCCGACCTATAACGGCCGCGCCGACCTGCCGCTCCTCGCCGACGAAGAGAACCTCGATGTCGACGACCTGTTTCCGCTGATCGACTTCATGCAGATTCTCGGGTGGGCGCAGGTCAGCGGTGGCGACATCGAATTGACGCCGGCCGGCCGCGCCTATGCCGAAGCCGACATGCTGTCGCGCAAGCAGATGTTTGCGGACGCCTTGTTGAAGCACGTGCCGCTCGCCGCCCATATCCGCCGCGTGCTCGACGAACGCCCCGGCCATCGCGCACCGGCGGCCCGCTTTCTGCGCGAATTGGAAGACCATTTGTCGGAAGAGGAAGCCGAGCGCGTGCTGGAGACCGTCATCAACTGGGGCCGCCACGCAGAAATCTTCGCCTACGACTATGACGACGAAGTCTTGAGCCTAGAGAATTTCTGATGACGAGCGGATGCGCCGCCGGCGGCTGTGCGGTTCAGCCGCCGGGTTGCGGCTCGGGAGCTTCGAGGCCGGAGGGGCGGCCCGACGGCGGCACCGAGCTGCGGCGACCCGGCCGCTCTTCGGACGCCGGCGCGGGGCCGGTCTCCCGCACGATGCGCTCGCCCTTGATGATCCGGCGGATCTCATCGGCCGACAGCGTTTCGTATTCGAGCAGTCCCTTCGCCAGCGCATGCAGTTCGTCGAGATGGCCGTTCAGGATCTCGCGTGCGGAGTTCTCACCCTCGTCGACGATCCGGCGGATCTCATCATCGATCACTTTGGCGGTCGCATCGGAGACATTCTTGCGCTGCGTCACCGAATGGCCGAGAAACACCTCCTCCTCGTTTTCGGCGTAGCGCAGCGGCCCGAGCTTTTCGCTGAAGCCGAACTCGGTGACCATGCGGCGCGCCAAGCCGGTGGCACGCTTGATATCGTCGGCGGCGCCGGTCGTGACCTTGTCCTCGCCGAAGATCAATTCCTCGGCAACGCGGCCGCCGAACAGGCTCGTCATCATCGCCTTGATCTCGATTTTCGACTGGCTGTATTTGTCGCGCTCGGGCAGGAACATCGTGATGCCCAAGGCGCGGCCGCGCGGGATGATCGTGACCTTGTGCAGGGGCTCGTGCCCCTCGGCGTAGAGCATGCAAAGCGCGTGTCCGGCCTCGTGAAACGCGGTCAACGTCTTCTCTTCCTCGGTCATGACCATCGAGCGGCGCTCGGCGCCCATCATGACCTTGTCCTTGGCTTGCTCGAACTCGGTCATGCCGACCGAACGCTTGCCGCGGCGCGCCGCCATCAGCGCCGCCTCGTTGACGAGGTTGGCGAGATCGGCGCCGGAGAAGCCGGGCGTGCCGCGGGCGATGATCCGCGGGTCGACATCGGAGCCGAGCGGCACCTTGCGCATATGCACCTTCAAGATCTTTTCGCGCCCGACGACATCGGGGTTGGGCACGACGACCTGACGGTCGAAGCGGCCCGGGCGCAACAGCGCCGGGTCGAGCACGTCGGGACGGTTGGTGGCGGCGATCAGGATGACGCCCTCGTTCGCCTCGAACCCGTCCATCTCGACCAAGAGCTGGTTCAGCGTCTGCTCGCGCTCGTCGTTGCCGCCGCCCAAGCCGGCGCCGCGGTGGCGGCCGACCGCATCGATCTCGTCGATGAAGATGATGCACGGGGCGTTTTTTTTGCCCTGTTCGAACATGTCGCGCACCCGGCTGGCGCCGACGCCGACAAACATCTCGACAAAATCCGAGCCGGAAATCGTGAAGAACGGCACGTTGGCCTCACCGGCGATCGCTCGCGCCAGCAGCGTCTTGCCGGTACCCGGCGACCCTGCGAGCAAGACGCCTTTCGGGATTTTGCCGCCCAGCCGCTGGAATTTCTGCGGGTCCTTCAGGTACTCGACAATTTCTTCGAGCTCGCTCTTGGCTTCGTCGATGCCGGCGACATCCTCAAATGTGATGCGGCCGACCTTTTCGGTCAGGAGGCGCGCCCGGCTCTTGCCGAACCCCATCGCGCGGCCGCCGCCGCCCTGCATCTGGCGCATGAAAAAGATCCACACGCCGATCAACAGCAGCATCGGGAACCACGAGACGATGACGCTGAACAGCGACGGCACGTTGTCGTCGAGCGGCGCCGCGGTAATGCGCACGTCCTTGTCGATCAGGCGGCTGACGAGATTGGGGTCGGTCGGCGCATAGGTGCTGAAGGCGCGCCCGTCGGTGAAATGGCCGGTGATGCCGTGGCCCTGGATCGTCACGTCGCTGACCTGGCCCTTGCTCACGTCGCTGACGAAATCGGAGAACGCGAGCGTCGATTGCGGGCCGTGCGTCGAGGAGGTCTGAAACAGGTTGAACAGCGCGACAAGCAGCAGACCGATGACGATCCACAGGGCGAGGTTCTTGCCGAAATTGTTCACGCTGCAGGCCTTTCGCTGCCGCCGCGGCGCCGATCGGGCGGACGCCGCGGCGAATCCGCCACAGACGAAAACATAGGATGCGCCACCAATTAAACAACTGTAAAGCCCGCTCGTGTGAGGCCATTCGCCGGCGAGAAGACGAGCGTCGGCGGTGCCGTTGCGCGGTCGCGGCGATAACCAATATGCGGCACCGCGATAAGGCCGTCGCCGTCCCACAGGGCCGGCAGCACGGAATGGACGAGGGGCGGCAGGTCGCCTGCGAAAGACCGGCCGTCGCCGCCGGCGCGGCGCTGGCCGAGATAGCCGAGCGTCATGCCGGTCGCGGCCGGCGGTACGGCGACGGCAAAGCGGCGGTCCCAGAGGAGCCGCGCGCCCGGCGCGAGGCAGACCGGCGGCTCGGCCGCAGCCGGCTCGCGCAGCACCAGCAGGCGGGCGCGCCACGGGACGAAGCGGCAGCCGCCCAGCGTGCGGGCGCGTTCGGGCGACGTCGACAGCCCGGCGTGCAGTCGCGCCAGCCGCGCCAGCCGCGGCGGATAGTCGAGGCCGCCGATCGTCGTCGCGACGCGCGCCAGCAGCCGCACGCCGCATTCCTCATCGGCCGCTGCGAGCGCGTCCCGCTCGATGGCGGCAAACCCCGCGGGATGCAGCGTCACCGCGCGGCCGATCAGCCGGTCGAGCGCCGCCTCGCGAACGATCCGCGCGCGGCCGCAGGCGCGGGCCGCAGCGGCCGCGTCATCGATCGCCGCGGCGGCGGCACCAAGGCGCAGGCGGACCCGCTCAAAGGCCCGGTCGAGGTTGCTCGGATCGCGCACGAAGGGCTGGCCTTCGGCCGCCAGCAACGCGAGAAGCCGCGCGGGCGGCACCGCGAGCAGCGGCCGCACGAGGCGGCAGCCGCCGAATTCGCGCACTGCAGACATCGCCGCCAGCCCATCCCGGCCGCTGCCGGCGCGGCGGCGGATCAGGTAGGTCTCGGCCTGATCGTCGCGATGATGCGCGACCAGCAGATGCAGCACCCCGTGATTGCGGCACCAGCCCGCGAGCAGCCCGTAACGCGCTGCACGGGCGGCCGCCTGGATGCCGCGCACCGGCTTGTCGCCCGTCCAGCGGAGGATTTCGCTCGGCATGCCGCGCGCCGCCAGCCAGCCCGCGACCCGGCGCGCCTCGACCGCGCTGTCGCGCCGCAACCCGTGATCGACGATGAGACCGACAGCCGCCCCGCCGCGCGCCCTCGCCCAGCGCTCGGCGAGCAGGGCCAGGGCCATGCTGTCCGGCCCGCCCGAGACCGCGACGGCAACGCGCGGCTGCGCCTCGAAGCCGCCGATCGCCGCCAGCGCAGCGGTTGCCTCGGCCAATTTGAGCGCCGCGGCGTCAGCAGCCGAGGCGGCGGCGCTCGGCAACGACGCGCTCCTGCACCGCGGTCCCCGGGTGCGGAAAATCGTGGTCAAGCTGCGAGAATGCGAGACAGGCGTTCTGCTTCTGGCTGGCGCGGGCCAGCGCCATCCCGAGCTTCAGCAGATCGTCGGCCGCCTTTGAGCTTTTCGGCCAGCGTTTGTAGCCCTCCGCGAAGGCCGCCGCCGCCTCGAGATAGCGGCCGCGCTCGTAATAGGTCTCGCCGAGCCAGTATTGTGCGCTGCCGGCAAGCCGGTCCTGCGGATGCCGCTCGACAAACGTCCGCAGCGCCGTTTCGGCCGCGGGATAGGCGGCCTTGCGCACCAGCTTGAAGGCGTAATCGAACTGCGCTTCGGGGGTGCCGGCGGGCAGCGCCGGCGGGTGCGCCGGCGATGCGACCGCGGCAACCGCGCGAGGCGGGGGCTGCGGCGGTTGCGGCTGCTGCGGCGGCGCGGTGCCCGGCGGGTTCAGCGTGCCGAAAATCGGGGTCGGCCCGCCGCTTGCGCCGGCCGGCGGGGTCGCGGCGGCCGCCGGCGGCATCAGCGTGCCGCCAGGACCGGCCGGCGGAAACGGCGCGGGCGCGGGCGGCGGTCCGGCAGCGTAAGGTTGAGCGAAGGGCGGCGCGGCCGGCGGCGATCCCGGCGGCGCGGCCGCGGCCGCGGCCCCCGGCGCCAGCCCCAGCCGCATGTCGACATCGCTGTTGATCTGCTCGATCCGCTGGTGCAGCTGGTCGACGCGGTTGCCGAGCTCCTCGACCCGGCCGGTCAGGTCGCGCATCTGCTGCTCCAGCCGCTCCATGCGGACCTCGAGATCGACCGTCGCCCCGGTGCCGGGCGCGGCCACCGACCCCGGAGGCGGCGGGGCGCCCCCGTAGACTTGGCGCTGCAGCATGTTGAGATCGCGCTCAAGGCGATCGAGCCGGTCTTCCGTCGTCAGGTCCTGACCCCAGGCCGGCGCGACCGCAGTCAGCGTCGCGACGCCGAGGGCGATCGTCAACCAGGCGCACGGCAGCAGCTGTCGCCGCAACATTCGCATCGCCCCTACAGATCGGCGGGCGCGCCATGGCATTCGCCCGGCCTGCTCCCGAGCCGCGCCGCGAGAACGCTTGCGGCCGGGGCGGATCGCCACGTGTTAGGGACGGTTTTGGGCAAAATGAGGGCGCGGCGCCCGCCGGTCACGCGCCGGGCTGGTTGACGACGGTGATCGCAACCCGGTTCTGGGCGAAGTCGGCCTCGGTCGAGCCGAGGACGATCGGCCGCTCCTTGCCGTAGCTGATCGTCTGGATGCGCGAGGGCGCTATGCCGGCCGCGACGAGCACGTTCATCGCCGCGTTGGCGCGCCGTTCGCCGAGCGCCAGATTGTATTCCTCGGTGCCGCGCGCGTCGCAGTGCCCCTCGATCATCACGGTCACGCTCGGATAGTGCCGCAGCCAATCGGCTTGGCGCTGCAGAATCTGCTGACCCTCGGCCGAAATTTGCGAACTGTCGAAGGCAAAGAACACGCGGTCGCCCGCGGTCTGCGCCAAGTCCTGCTGCGACCCCGGCCCGAAGCTCGAACTGCCGATCCCGCCGGGTCCGCCCACGCCGGGGATTCCGGGCATCGCGGGCGCGCCCGTTTGCGGCGGGGGGCCGCTGCAGGCTGCGAGCATCAGCAGGGCGCCCGCCAACGCGACGAAACGTGCAATCATGATGACCCCCTCGATGACCATGCCTGCCGGCGGCTGCCGGCCGTATCCCCGTCCGCGCGCCGACCGCAATGCCTGGCGTGCGAGCGGCGGACTATATCGCCCGGCGTTAATGAAGCAAGGGCGACCACGCCGGATCCGATGCCCCGCCCGGTGTCGCAACCTCGCGGTTGTTGTAGCCGGTCAGGTCGATGGAATAGAGCCGCGGCAGGCTGCCCCCGCCGCTCGCATTCATCGGCCCCTCGCTGAAATACATCAGCACGCGGCCGTTGGGCGCCCAGGTCGGTCCTTCCACGAGATAGCCCTGCGTCAAGAGCCGTTCGCCGGAGCCGTCCGGGCCCATCACGCCGATATAGAACGAGCTGGCGCCGATTTTGGTGAACGCGATCAGGTCGCCGCGCGGCGACCACACCGGCGTGCCGTATTTGCCTGAGCCGAAACTGATGCGGTGCGCCCCGCCGCCGCCTGCGCTCATGACATAGAGCTGCTGCGAGCCGCCGCGATCGGAATTGAACACGACCTGGCTGCCGTCCGGCGAATAGCAAGGCGAGGTGTTGATCGCGTCGCCGCCGGTCAGCCGGCTGATCCCGCCGCCGCCCAGGCCGAGCGTGAAGATGTTGCTGGCGCCGCCCTCGGCGCGGCTGAAGATCAGCCGGCCGCCGTCGGGCGAGAAGCGCGGCGCGAAGGTCATGCCGGGAAAGTTGCCGATCGACCGCCGCTGCCCGGTTTCGAGGTTCATCAGATAGACATTCGGCTGGCCGCTGGAATAGGACAGATAGGCGATTTCCTGCGCCGACGGCGCAAAGCGCGGGGTCAGCACGAGATAGCGGCCGTCGGTCAGATAACGGTTGTTCGCGCCGTCCTGGTCCATGATCGCGAGCCGCCTGACGCGGTTCTGCGCCGGCCCGGAATCGGCGACGTAGGCGATGCGGGTATCGAAATAGCCCTCCTCGCCGGTAATCCGCTGGTAGATCGCATCGGCGATCTTGTGCGCGACGCGGCGCCAGTTAGAGGCCGTCGTCGTATAGGCGAACCCGGTGAGCTGCTGTCCGGCGAGGACGTCCCACAGGCGGAATTCGACCTGCAGGCCGGCGCCCTGGTCTTGCACCGATCCGGTGACCAGAGCCTGGGCGCCGAGCGGCTTCCAATCGGCGAAATTGGGCTGCGCTCCGGCCGAGACGGCGGCGAGGAAACTGTGCGGATCGAGCGGCTGGAACAGGCCCGAACTCTGCAGATCGTTGGTCACGACGCCGGCGATGTCGCCGCCGGCCTGGCCGGCCGCGCCGCCGCCGGCGAATGCCGGGATCGCGATCGGCACCGGCTTGATCTGGCCGCGGGTGATGTCGAGCCGCAGATCGGCACGGGCGGGCAGGGCCGGCAGCAGGAGCGCCAAGGCCGACCCAAGGCAAACCCGCCGGCTCACACCGCGCGGCAAGCTGCTGGCCTGGATGATGGCACTCATAAGAGATCCTTCGGGTCGAAGAACAGGTCGAGAATCCGCCAGGCCTGGTACTGATCGGGCGGCAGCTTCAGCGGGTTTTGCGGTCCGGTGCATTGCGGGTCCAGCACCGCCCGCTTGGCGCTGTCGGCGGCGGCGCGGAAGAACGGATCGGTCGCGTAGCGGGCGGTATCGATGATCGTCGCGGTGCGCACCGTGCCGTCGGGATTGACCGCCGCCTTGATCTCGACGACGAGATCCTTGGCGTCGCGTGCGCCGGCCGGCACATCCCAGCAGCGCTCGATCTGCTGGCGCAGCAGGTCGATCTGGCTCGCCGTCAGCTGACTGCCCAACGGTGCCTTCGGCTGCGCGGAAGCCTCGGCCGTCGCCGTTTCCGGATGCGGCGCGGGCGGCGCGTCCGCGGCGGCCGCGTCGTCCTGCTGGGTCAGGTTTTTCAGCAGCGCATCGAACCGGGCGAGTTGCGGCGCCGGCCGATCCGCCGGCCGCTCGTTCAGCTTGTCCAACAGTTTTGCAAAGGCCCGTGCGTCGGCCTTGTGCACCGCCGGCCGCGGCGGCTCAGGCTGTTGCACCGCCGCAAGTTTCGGCTTTGGTTCGGGGATCGGCGGGGCCTTGGCGACGACCGGTTCCGGCCGTGGTTTCGGCGGCGGGGGCGGCGGGGCCTTGGCGACGACCGGTTCCGGCTGCGGTTTCGGCGGCGGCGGTGGGGGCGGCGCCGAGGGCGGCTCGGCGGCGGTCGGGTGCAGATGCAGCTCGGGTTTCGGTTTGGGCGCCGGCGGCGCCTGCGCCGGGATCGGCCGCGCCTGGCGCCGCGGCCGATAGGGGTTCGGATGGGTCGCCCGGGTCTCCGGCGCGATTGTCACCAGATCGACGGCGATCGGCGCCTCCCGCGGCGGCGGCGGACCAAAGAGGCTCGGCAGGCCAAGGGCGATGAGGGCAATCAGGCCGACATGCAGCGCCGCCGACAGCATGATCCCGCTCGGCTGGATGTCCGGGGCCGGCCGGCCGGCCGGCGCATCCCGCGCGACGCCGCGCTCGATCGTGATCGCGCTCACCGTGCCCCTCAGCGGCGGAAAGCCGCCGCGCGGCTCGCCAGCGGCGCGGCGACCAGCGACACTTTGTGAAACCCGGCGGTCGTGACAAGGCTCATGACCTGGAGCACGCGTCCGTAATTGATGTCCTTGTCGCCGCGCACGTAGAGTACCGCCTCCGGGTCGCTGCCGGTGATCGCCCGCAATTTCGCGACGAGACCGTCGATCGGCACGCTGGCATTCTGCACGAACACCGCGCCCTCGCGATTGACCGTGATCGTCAACGGCTCTTTCGGCTGGTTGAGCGGCGATGCCTTGGTCTGCGGCAGATCGACCGGCACGCCGACCGCCAGCAGCGGCGCGGTCACCATGAACACGATGAGCAGCACGAGCATGACATCGACGAGCGGCGTCACGTTGATCTCGGCCATCGGGCGATAGCGCCCGCGGCCGCGCTCGCCGCCGTAGACCGGCGCTGCCATCCTCACGGCCTCTCGTCGAGCTGGCGCGACAGGATCGCGCTGAATTCGGTGGCAAAGGCTTCGAGCCGACCGGCGTAGCGGCCGAAATCGCTTGACAGCTTATTGTAGGCGATAACAGCGGGGATCGCCGCCACGAGACCCAGCGCGGTCGCGAACAGCGATTCGGCGATGCCCGGCGCGACGATCGCGAGGCTGGTGTTTTTCGCCGCCGCGATCGAGGAGAAGCTGTTCATGATGCCCCACACCGTGCCGAACAGGCCGACAAACGGCGCCGTCGAGCCGACCGTCGCGAGAAACGCCATGAAGCGCTCGACCCGGTCCATCTCGCGCCCGACCGTCACATTCATGACCCGCTCGATGCGCTGCTGCAGGCTGGAGCGCATGCTCTGCGTCCCGAGCAGCCCCTTGGCCGCGCTGCGCCGCCATTCGCGCATCGCGGCGGCGAACACCGCGCTCATCGGGTCGAGCGGCCGCTGGCCGACGCGGTCGTAGAGATCGTCGAGCGAGCCGCCCGACCAGAACGTCTCCTCAAAGCTCGCAGCGGCCTGGCGCAGGCGGCGCAGGCGCAGCGACTTGTCGAAAATCACCGCCCACGACCAGAACGAGGCCGCCAGCAGCAGGAACAGGACAAGTTTGACAATGCTGTCCGCTTGCAGGAACAGTCCGACGATCGACAGATTGGACGACACGGTGCCGGAAAGCGCGGAAGTTTCGATCGGATGCATTGTGGCGGCCTTTTATGGCGTCTTTTGGACTGAAGATGGCGTTACGGTGGAATACGCGCGCGACAGGAGCGCGGCGCGTCGCCCGGCAGGTCATCGCGCCTCATCCGCGGCGGCGAGGCCGGCGAGCAGGTCGAATTGGGCCGAGAGGCTGGTCGGCACGGCCAAGTCGAGATGGCGGAACGCCGTCTCGGTCATCAGCCGGCCGCGCGGCGTGCGCTGAACAAACCCGTGCTGGATCAGATACGGCTCGATGACATCCTCGATCACATCGCGCTCTTCGCCCAGCACGGCCGCCATCGTCTCGACGCCGACCGGACCGCCGCCGTAATGCTCGGCGATCGCCCGCAGGTAGCGGCGATCCATGCCGTCAAGGCCGCGCCCGTCGACATCCAGCCGGCGCAACGCCGCGTCGGCGGTCGCGGCATCGACGCTCGGCCAGCCGCCGACCATCGCGAAATCGCGGATGCGACGCAACAGGCGCATCGCGACGCGCGGCGTGCCGCGGCCGCGGCCGGCGATCTCGGCGGCGCCGTCGGCGGTCAGCGCCAACTCGAGGATGCGGGCGGCGCGCGCGACGATCAGCGCCAGTTCCTCCGGCTCGTAGAACGAGAGGCGCAGCGGGATGCCGAAGCGCTCGCGCAGCGGCCGGGTGATGAGGCCCGAGCGGGTCGTCGCGCCGACCAGCGTGAAGGGCGGCAGGTCGATGCGGATGGATCGCGCCCCCGGTCCTTCGCCGATGATCAGGTCGAGCTGAAAATCCTCCATCGCCGGGTAGAGGATCTCCTCGACCGGCGGCGCGAGGCGGTGGATTTCGTCGATGAACAGGATGTCGCGCGGCTGCAGGTTGGTGAGCAGCGCCGCGAGGTCGCCGGCGCGCTGGATGACCGGGCCGGAGGTCGCGCGGAAGCCGACCCCGAGCTCGCGCGCGACGATCTGCGCCAGGGTCGTCTTGCCGAGGCCGGGCGGTCCGAAGAACAGCACGTGGTCGAGCGCCTCGCGGCGGCCCTTCGCGGCGGCGATGAAGACGCGCAGATTGTCGCGCAGCTGGTGCTGGCCGACGAATTCGTCGAGCGCCAACGGCCGGATCGACGCTTCCGGCGCGTCCTCGCTGTCTTTGTCGGCCGCGACGAGCCGCGCCGCCGCGTCGCTCACGGCGCCGCCGTCCGCTTGCCGAGCTCCTGCAGCCCGATGGTGATCAGCGCCTCGACCGCGGCCCCGTCGCCGAGCCGGCGCGCCGCCGCCGCAACCGCGCCATAGGCTTCGGCCCGGCCGATCTTCAGGTTCTCGAGGGCCGATACCGCATCGGCAATCGCGCCGTTGTCGCCCACCGCGATCGGCGCCGCACCCGCGGCGACCGGCGCCGCCGGCGTCAGCGCCAGCCCGCCGACCTTGTCGCGCAATTCATTGACGATGCGTGCGGCGAGCCGTGGTCCGACGCCGTCGGCGCGGGCCAGGACGGCGCGATCCTGCGCGACGATCGCGAGCGTCAGCGCGTCCGGCGCGATGGCCGAGAGGATCGCCAGCGCGAGCCGCGCGCCGACCCCCTGTACGGTCAGCAGCAGGCGAAACCAGTCGCGCTCGGCGGCGTCGATAAAGCCGTAAAGGTGGATGTGGTCCTCGCGCACATGCGTCTCGACCAGGAGGCGCGCCGCGGCGCCGGGCGGCGGCAGCGCGGAGAGCGTGCGGGTCGAGCAGAAGGCGAGGTAGCCGACGCCGCCGGCATCGATGACCGCACCCTCCGGCCCGACCGAGGCGAGAATGCCGGAGAGCCGCGCGATCACTGCGCCCGGCTCCAGGCGCGCGCGGTCGCGGCGTGGTGGGCATGGCAGATCGCCACCGCCAGCGCATCGGCCGCGTCGGGTTCGGCGATCGTGCAGCCCGGCAACAGGCGGCGCACCATCATCTGCACCTGCTCCTTGTCGGCATGCCCGGCGCCGACGACCGATTTCTTGATCAGGTTCGCGGAATATTCCGCGACCGGCACGCCGCGCTCGGCCGGCGCCAAGAGCGCGACACCGCGCGCGACGCCGAGCCGCAGCGTCGAGGCGGCGTTGCGGTTGACGAAGGTTTCCTCGACCGCCGCCTCGTCCGGGCGGAAGCGGTCGAGCACGTCGCCGAGCTGGCGGAACAGCACGACCAGCCGTTCGGCCAGCGGCAAGTCGACGGGCGCGTGCGCAACGCCGTCCGCGACGTGCGCCAGCCGGTTGCCGGCGATCTCGATGACCCCCCAACCGGTATGGCGCAGCCCGGGATCGAGCCCGAGAACCCGCATCGCTTCGCTGTGTCCCCCCGAACCGCAGCGAGTGTCAGGCGCTCAACCGCGCCATCACATCCTCGCCGACCTCGAAATTGGCATAGACATTCTGCACGTCGTCGCTGTCGTCCAGCGTTTCCAACAGCTTGAACAGGCTCGCCGCGGTCGCCTCGTCAATCGCCGCGGCGCTTTTCGGGCGCCACGCGAGGCGCGCCGACAGCGCCGCGCCGAAGCGTTCTTCGAGCGCGTCGCGCACCTGATTGAAATCGTCGGGCGCGGCCAGCACGACATGCCCGTCGGTGTCGCTCTGCACGTCTTCGGCGCCGGCCTCGATCGCCGCCTCCAGCATCGCGTCGGCGCTCGCCGCGTCTGCCTTATAGGCGATCTCGCCGACATGGTCGAACATGAAGCCGACGCTGCCGGTCTCGCCCAACGCGCCGCCTGCCTTGGTGAACGCGGCGCGTACCTCGCTGGCGGTGCGGTTGCGGTTGTCGGTCAAGGCCTCGACGATGACCGCGACGCCGCCCGGCCCATAGCCCTCGTAGCGCACCTCCTCATAGGCGTCGCCGCCGTCGCCGCCGGCGCCGCGCTTGATCGCGCGCTCGACCGTGTCCTTCGCCATGTTGGCCTGGCGCGCCGCCAGGACGGCGGCCCGCAGCCGCGGGTTGGCGGCTGGATCCGGCAGGCCCGAACTCGCCGCCGTCGTCAACTCGCGGATCAATTTGGTGAACGCCTTGGCGCGCTTTTTGTCCTGCGCGCCCTTCCGGTACATGATGTTTTTGAACTGCGAATGACCGGACATCCTCGCCTTTCCCGCGTCGCGAACACCGCTGATCCGGTGAGATTGACGCAACCCCGCCGCTTCCCTCAGCCATTGTTCGATGGTCGCCGCGTAACAGGCCAATATGGCAGGATTGCGGCGATTCCGGCGGAAGTGGAGCCGCCTCGGCCGTCAGCCATTGCAACTCCTCCGTGGCCCTGCATCGCAGGTGGGCGCCATATATCGCGGCCACGACCGCGACAGGGACAGCTCCCAAGAGGTAGATATCGGCCCCGGGGTCAAATGCGGCCTGACGCACCGCGCAGCCCCACTCCCGTGCATTACCTAGGACGACTCGATGCGCGCCGCAATGCTCTCGATGCGCTCGGCGATGCTGCGGATGCCGGAGGCGGCCGCCGCCTCCGCACCGGACCCGGCCTGAGCGCGGCCGCGTTCCTGCTGCAGGGTCTCGTTGGCGTCGGACAATTCATCGGCGATGGTCAGCGCGGCCAACAGGATGAGGCGCGCCTCGCCGACCTGACCGACCGCCTTGGCGAATTCGCCGACCCGGGCATCGACGTACTGCGCGAGGCGCCGGATGCGCGCCTCCTGGCCGTCGGCGCAGCTCAGCGCAAACTCGCGGCCGTTCACTTTGACGACGACCTGGCCCATCTCACCCCTCCGGTTCGAGCAGTTGCCCGAGCCTGTCGAGTGCGGCGTCGACATGCGCCGCGATGCCGGCGACCGCCGCCGCGATTGCCACCTCCTCGCCGGCGCTCTCGCGCCGTCGGCCCGCCGCCGCCTCCAGCTGCGCCACGGCGCGCTCCAGCCGCGCGATTGCGTCGTCCAGTTGGCTCATCGCCAGAGCTTAGAAACCTGCGGGCCGGCTCGTCAACGCGCTGGCCGCGGCTGTGCCGCGACAAAACTCAGCGTCGTATTGCACGCCGCAGCGGCCGGCACGACGATGCGGCGCGCTTCAACCCGCACGCTCGCGACCGCGCGCAGGCGCTCGGCGGCCGCTTCAAGCGAGGCGACCCGCAGTTCGAGAACCGCGAGATAGTCGCTGCGTCCCGCCGGCGCCGCGGCGGCATCGCCGAATTCCGCCGCGATTGCCGCCGGCGGCATCAGCTCGACCCGCGCCGCGTCGGTCGCGAGAATGCAGGCGCCGTCCCGCTCGGAAAGCGCGCCGGCGCCGAACAACGCCGCAAACAGCGCGGCGCCGCGCCGCGGCTCGGCGGTCGTGACGACAACGCGGGCGATCGCCTCTGCGCCGTTCGGATGCGCCTGCCATTCCGACCGCCACACGAGGTCCGGCGTCAGGTGCTCGCAGAAATAGACGCGTCCCATGGTGATCTTTGCTGGATCGAGCCGGGTCGTGCGGAACGTCGCGTCGCGCCGCTCGCCGTGGAAATCGACCGGCCGCGAGAACCGCTGCACCGGCAGCACCGGCAGGCCGGCGGCAGCGGCGTCGGCGTAAACATCGTCGGCGTTCGCGGTCTTGAACACGAGGCCGTTGAGCCCGACGGGAAAGCGCGCCAATTCGCTGCGCATCGTGCCGCCGTCGCCGAACCCGAGCAATTCCAGGTAATCGGTCGCGAACATCGCCAGATGGTTCATCGAGCCGAGCGTATGATGGCCGCGCGGCGTCAGGCGAAAACCGAGCGCGGCAAACGCACGCGCCGCTTCGTCCATGCGGTCGCGCACATCGATGACGACATGGTCGAGAACGGGCAGGGGCAACGGCACGGCGGGTTCCGTCGTTGGCGGCGGATCGCCTACCGTAAAGCCGTCCCCGCCATGCCGCAAGAAGCCGCAAGAATACGCAGGAGGGGCTGCGTACCGGCGCTTCGGACGCCACATGGCACGACGATGGCCAGCGCAGCCGGCATTCCCGCGATCATCGAGACCGATGTGCCGGCCCGGCTCGACCGCCTGCCATGGACGCGGTTTCACACCCTTGTCGTCGTCGCGCTCGGCATCACCTGGGTGCTCGACGGGCTGGAAGTGACGATCGCCGGGTCGATCGCCGGCGCGTTGCAGCAGAGCCCGGTGCTGCATTTCAGCGCGACCGAGGTCGGCCTGGTCGCCAGCGCCTATCTGGCGGGGGCGGTCGCCGGCGCGCTGCTGTTCGGCTATCTGACCGACCGTTTCGGCCGCCGCCGGCTGTTCATGGTCACGCTCGGGCTTTATCTCGCGGCGACCGCGGCGACCGCGCTGTCGTGGGATTTCTGGAGCTTCAGCCTGTTCCGCGTGCTGACCGGCGCCGGCATCGGCGGCGAATACGCGGCGATCAACTCGGCGATCCAGGAGCTGATCCCGGCGCGCTGTCGCGGCCGCACCGATCTCGCAATCAACGGCAGCTTCTGGGTCGGCGCGGCGATCGGTGCGATCGGCACCGTGCTGCTGCTGCAGCCCGGCACGTTGCCGCCCGACTGGGGCTGGCGCGCCGCGTTCGGCATCGGCGCGGTGCTGGGGCTCGGCATCCTCGGGTTGCGCCGCTGGATCCCGGAAAGCCCGCGCTGGCTGATGCTGCACGACAGGCTCGACGAGTGCGAGCGGGTCATGGCCGCGGTCGAACAGCTTGTGCTGACGGCGACCGGCCTCGGCCGGCTGCCGCCGCCCGCGGGCACGATCCGCCTCCGGGTGCAGGCGCGCACGCCGATCCGCCAGATGGCCGGCGCGATCCTCGCCGCCTATCCGCGCCGCGCCGTTCTCGGCCTCGTGCTGATGGCGGCGCAGGCGTTTTTCTACAACGCGATCTTCTTTTCCTACGCGCTGGTGCTGCGGCGCTTCTACGGCGTGCCGGCGGACGCGATCGGCTGGTACATGCTGCCGTTCGCGCTCGGCAATTTCATGGGGCCCCTGGTTCTCGGGCCGCTGTTTGACACGCTCGGGCGCAAGCCGATGATCGCCCTGACCTATGCGCTCTCGGGCATTCTGCTGGCCGCGGTTGGCTGGTTGTTCCGCGCCGGCCTCGTCGATGCGGCGACGCTGACGGCGTGCTGGAGCGGCATCTTCTTCTTTGCCTCGGCCGCCGCCAGCGCCGCCTATCTGACGGTCAGCGAGAGCTTCCCGCTGGAGGCGCGCGCGTTGGCGATCGCGCTGTTTTATTCCGTAGGCACCGGTCTCGGCGGCGTCGCGGCGCCGGCACTGTTCGGCGCGCTCGTCGGCAGCGGCGCGCGCGGCGAGGTGTTTCTCGGCTATCTTCTCGGCGCCGGGCTGATGATCGCCGCGGCGCTCGTCGAGCTGGCGATCGGCGTCAACGCCGAGCGCCAGCCGCTGGAAAGCGTCGCCCGCCCGATCTCGGCGGTGGAGTAGGCGCCGCCGAATACGAACTGGCGCCGATCCGCTGGTCACCGGATTGCTTCGCTGCGCTCGCAATGACGAAGCATGTGGTGTCATTGCGAGGAGCGCAGCGACGACGCAATCCCGTCGCAGGAAGCGCCTACCCCGCCAGCTCACGGCGGACGATCGCGGCGCCTTGGGCGAGCGCCTGCAGTTTGCCGAAGGCAATCGCGCGCGGCAGGTACTTCATGCCGCAATCGGGCGCCGCGACAAGCCGCTCGGGCGGAACGTATTTGAGGCCGGCGCGCAGCCGTGCGGCAACCGTCTCCGGCGTCTCGATGGCGGGATCGCCCAGATCGAGCACGCCGAGCACGATCGTCTTGCCCGCCAAATCCTTGAGGACGCCGAGATCGAGCCGCGGCTGCGCCGCCTCGATCGAAATCTGCCCGGCGGTCGTGTCGGCGAGTTGCGGCAGGAACGCATAAGCGGCCGGCTTGTTGCGCACCGAGGCGGCATAGCCGAAGCAGAGATGGATGATCGTCGGGCCGGGAATGCCTTGCAGCGCCCGGTTGATCGCGCCCACACCCCAGCGTTCGGCCTTGTCGGGCGCGGTGCGCACCCACGGCTCGTCGAGCTGCACGACATCGACCCCGGTCGCCTTCAGCGCGTGCAGCTCTTCATTGACGGCGACGGCGTAATCCATCGCCATCTCCTCGTCGTCCTTGTAGAACGCGTTCTCCGCCTGCTGTGACAGCGTGAACGGGCCGGGCAGCGTAATTTTCGTCGCATGGCGGGCATGCGCCAAGAGGAACTCGGCGTCGCGCACCTCGACCGGGACGCGGCGCCGGATCGGGCCGACGACCCGCGGCACCGGCGTCGCCCGCCCGGTGCTGCCGCGCACCGCGCCCGGATGCTCGGCGTCGATGCCGTCGAGCGCCAGCGCAAAGCGGTTGGAGTAGCTCTCGCGGCGCATCTCGCCGTCGCTGACGATGTCGATGCCGGCGCGCTCCATGTCGGCGATCGCGACGATCGTCGCGTCGTCCTGCGCCGCCTCGCGCCATTCCTCGGCGATGCGCCAGATGTCGCCGGCGGCGACGCGCGGCACGCCGTGATGCTGGAGCGCCGCGCGATCGACGAGCCAAAGGGGTTGCGGATAGCTGCCGACGACCGTGGTCGGGACGGGATGCCTCGGATAGGTCATGGCGCGGACTCTATCAGGCTCGCGGCGCCGGCGTCCCGCGGTTTCGGATCGCGCGAAGGCGGCTTCCCGCGTCTATTTAAGCGTTTGTTAGTAACGCCGGCGGGTAAATGCGCCGCCGAGGCGTGGCCAGCGCCACGGCAATTGCTGCCGCACGGGGGAGATCATGCAGATCGGCGACATGCTCGACCGCAAAGGCCATCGGGTCTATGCGGTCAGGCCGGAATGGACGGTGCGCGAGGCGGCCGCCCAGATCGCGCAGCACAACATCGGCACGACCATCGTCACCGATGCCGACGGAAAACTCGTCGGCATCCTTTCCGAGCGCGATCTCGTGCGACTCCTGGCGGAGGACGGCGCCAAGCTGTTCGACCGCTGCGTCGGCGGCGTGATGACCGCCTCGGTCGTGACCTGCGGCCCCGCGACGACGGTCCGCGAGGCCTTGTCGCTGATGGCCTCGCACCGCATCCGCCATCTCCCGGTCGTCAAGGACGGCGCGGTGCTCGGGCTGATCAGCATCCGCGACGTGCTGGAATTGCGCCTGGAGAGCCTCGAAGAGAATTTCGCCTCGCTGCTGCGCGGCAAACGCGAGGCGACACAGACCAGCCGAGCGGTCGAACGCGCGACGCGCGGCAAGGCCGAATTTGTCGCCGGCCTCGCCGGAAAACTGACCCCGGCGCTGCATAAAATCCTCGATCTGGCCGAGGAGCTGGCAAACGCGCTGGCGGAACAGCCCGGCGCCGCGGACCAGCTGCGCGATTTGCAGGACATCGACGGCAACGGCCGGGCGGCGCTGGAGACCCTCGACCGCGCCGTCGCGCTGACGCAGCTGCAAAGCCGCGAGCGCGAGCCGGCGGCAGAGTGCGTCGCGCTGCCCGAATTGATTGCCGCTGCGGTCGGCGCGCTGCGCGACGCGGCGATGCGCAAGGGCGTGTCGGTCGCGATCGACGCGCCGGAAACGATCCCGCCGCTCTCGGCCGACCGGCGCATGGTCAAGGAGATGCTGCATCAGCTGCTCGGCAATGCGGTAAAGTTCACGCCTTCGGGCGGTACGGTCGCGCTCGGCTGCGCCGCGGACCGCGAGGGCGGCGTCCGCGTCAGCGTCGCCGATACCGGGATCGGCATGGCCCCCGAGCAGATCGCCGATGCGACGCGGCCGTTCCATCGCGCCGAGCAACTGACGACGCGCAGCGCCGCCGGCATCGGCCTGGCGCTCGTCGATGCGATGATGCGGGCGCATCGCGGCACCCTGGCGCTGGAGAGCCGGCTCGGCGTCGGTACGACGGCAACGCTGCACTTTCCGCCGCCGGCCATCGCGCGTCACGCCGAGGCGGCCGATTGAAGGGACCGCCGAGGTTCGGCTCGCCGAGCAGGATCGCGATGTTCGGTAGTGTCGCGCGATGCGGCCGGCGGCGCCGCCGCGTTTGCGCCCGCTAGCGCTCGAAGGCGGAGGTTCCACGTAGCGCCGGGGCGACACCGGCAGCTGCAACCCTTGTCCCGTTTCTTCTCGCGCGGTAGGACGGGGGCGGGCGAATCGGGCGGACGGAATGAGGCGGAGGGACGCGGGATGATCGCAGGCGAATATGATGTCGTCGTCGTCGGGGCTGGCAATGCCGGGTTGTGCGCGGCGCTGGCGGCACAGGAGAGCGGCGCGCGCGTCCTCGTCCTGGAGGCGGCGCCCTATGACGAGCGCGGCGGCAATTCGCGCTACACGGCGGGGGCGCTGCGGTTTGTCTACAACGGCACCGACGACCTGTTAAAGCTGTGCGACCTGTCCGAAACCGAACTGGCGACCTCCGATTTCGGCACCTATACGCAGGACAAGTATTACGACGATCTGGGGCGCCTGACCGACTACCGCTCGAACCCCGACATGGCCGAACTGCTGGTCACGAAAAGCCAGGAGACGCTCTTGTGGATGCGCGGGAAGGGCATCCGCTTTGCGCCGATGTATGCCCGCCAGGCCTTCAAGCACGACGGGAAATTCGTGTTCTGGGGCGGGCTCGCGCTGGAGGCGTGGGGCGGCGGCCCCGGCCTCGTCGAGGGCCTCTACAAGGCGGCCGACGAGCGCCAGATCATCATCGCCTATGAGGCGCGCGGCGAAAAGCTGGTGGCCGACGACAGCGGCGTCCACGGCGTCGTCGCCAATGTCGAGGGGCGGACGACGACGATCCCCTGCAAGGCGGTCGTCCTGGCGTCGGGCGGGTTCGAGGCCAATGCCGAGATGCGCACGCGCTATCTGGGGCCGGGCTGGGATTTGGCGAAGGTGCGCGGCACCCGCTTCAACACCGGCCGGGGCATCACGATGGCGCTGGAGGCGGGCGCGATGCCCTACGGCAACTGGTCGGGCTGCCATGCGGTCGGCTGGGACTACAACGCGCCGGAATTCGGCGACCTCGCGGTCGGCGACAACTTCCAGAAGCACTCCTACCCGTTTGCCATCATGGTCAACGCCGACGGCGTGCGGTTCTGTGACGAGGGCGCCGATTTCCGCAATTACACCTATGCCAAATATGGAAGGCTCATCCTCGAACAGCCGCACCAGTTCGCCTGGCAGATTTTCGACCAGCAGACCGTGCAGTACCAGCGCGACGAATACCGCATCCGCCAAGTCACGAAAGTGGTGGCGAACACGATCGAGGAACTGGCCGACAAGATGGCCGAGACCGGCGCCGCGGTTGACAAGCGCCGCTTTGTCGAGACGATCCACGCGTTCAATGCCGCGGTCGATCGCAGCGTGCCGTACAACCCGACGGTCAAGGACGGCCGCACGACGCGCGGCCTCGCGATCGACAAGACGAACTGGGCGACGGCGATCGAACAGCCGCCGTTCGAAGCCTATTGCACGACCTGCGGCGTCACGTTCACGTTTGGCGGCCTGCGCATCGACAGCGACGGCCGCGTGCTCGACACCGCGCAGAAGCCGATTCCGGGGCTTTATGCCGCCGGCGAACTGGTCGGCGGGTTGTTCTATTTCAATTATCCCGGCGGCACCGGCCTCGTGTCGGGCAGCGTCTTCGGCAGGATCGCCGGCACCACCGCCGGCCGGCAGGCCAAGGCCGGATGATCAGTGAACCTATTTAGCGCGAAGGACGCAAAGGACACGCCAAGGACGCAAAGGAGACGAGGGTCGTGCGCGCAGCGCCATAAATTTAACCACGGAGACACGGAGAACACGGAGGATCGCATCTCTCTCGGTGACCTCCGTGTCTCCGTGGTGAAAAAAATTGATGGCGCTTCGCGCCGGTAACCCTCCTTCGCGTCCTTTGCGTATCCATCGCGCCCTTTGCGCTACCTTTTGAGGTGACGCGGGGATGAAATTTCGGGCCGCCGTTTTGCATCGACCGCGGGAGCCGATGACGATCGAAGAGGTTGAACTCGGCGATCTCATGCCGGGCGACGCGCTCGTCAAAATCCGTGCCGCCGGCCTCTGCCACACCGATCTCGAAGTCATCGAGGGGCAGTTGCGCTATCCCGTCCCGATCGTGCTCGGCCATGAAGCGGCCGGCACGGTCGAAGCACTCGGGCCGGGTGTCAGCGGGCTGAAGCTCGGCGATCCGGTCGTCCTGTCGTGGAACCCGCATTGCTGCCATTGCTTTTATTGCGAACGGGACCAGCCGATCCTGTGCGAGAGCTACCTGCGCCTCGGGCCGCAAGCGGTGCAGTTCGACGGCACGACCCGCCTCTCGCTTGGCGGGCGGCCGGTGCATCATCTGATGTTTCTCGGCGCCTTCGCCGAGTATTGCGTCGTGCCGGCCGAGTGCGCGGTCAAGGTGCCGATCGAGATTCCGTTCGACCGCGCGTGTCTGATCGGCTGCGGTGTCATGACCGGGGTCGGCGCGGCGACCCGCATCGCCCGCGTCCAATGGGGCGCCAGCGCCGTCGTGATCGGCTGCGGTGCGGTCGGGCTTTCCGCCGTGCAGGGGGCGCGGCTCGCCGGCGCCGGCCGCATCGTCGCGGTCGATCTCGACGCCCGGAAGCTTGAACTGGCGGCAAAGCTCGGAGCGACCGACACGATCGATGCCGCGCAGGGCGACCCGCTCGCCGCGATCCGCGCGCTGACCCACGGCCGCGGCGCCGATCATGTGTTCGAGGCGGCCGGCCGCGCGGAGACCTTCCGGCTGTCGGTCGAGGCGGCGCGGCCGGGCGGGCAGATCGTCTGGCTCGGCAAGGTCGATGTCGACGCGGAGGTCGCGTTCCGCTGGGGCGCGCTGATGGGCGAGAAGAAGATCGTGCGGTCGAGCTATGGCGGCGCGCGGCCGCAACGCGATTTTCCGCTGTTGGCCGAGGCTTATCTCGACGGCCGCCTGCATCTCGACGAACTGGTCAGCCGGCGCATCGCGCTGTCCGACATCAACGACGGCTTTGCCGCCTTGAAGCGCGGCGAGGTCGTGCGCGCCGTCGTCACCTTCGATGCTTGAACGTGGGCGCTCATCCCGGAGTCTTTCGGCGGACGCTGACGCGGCGGCGCCGGGTTGATAGAATTCCCGCGATGCGCCGATCTCCGGCGAATGGAGGCGGGCATGACCCAGGCGGCGCGGCTGCGCGAACTGCTCGGGCGCGGCGGCATGGTCGTCGCACCCGGCGCCTATGACTGCATCACCGCGCGGCTCATCGAGCGGGCCGGGTTTGACGCGGTCTACATGACCGGCGCCGGCACCGCAGCGACGCTCGGCTATCCCGATTTTGGCCTGCTGACGATGACGGAGATGGCGGCCAATGCCGGCCGCATCGCTGCTGCCGTCGGCGTCCCGGTCATCGCCGATGCCGATACCGGCTACGGCAACGAACTCAATGTCGTGCGCACGGTGCGCGAATACGAGGCGGCGGGGGCCGCGGGCCTCCATATCGAGGACCAGGTTTTTCCGAAGAAATGCGGCCATCTCGACGACAAGGAGATCGTGCCGCAGGAAGACTGGCTGGCCAAAATCCGCGCCGCGGCCGCCGCCCGCCGCGACCCCGATTTCCTCGTCATCGCCCGCACCGACGCGCGTGCCATGGCCGGGTTCGAGGCGGCGGTCGCGCGCGGCAACGCGGCGCTCCAGGCCGGCGCCGACATGATCTTTCTCGAAGCGCCGCAAACGCCGGAGGAGATCGCCGCGGTGCCGCGGCTGGTCCGCGGTCCTTGCCTCCTCAATGTCGTGAAGGGCGGCAAGACGCCGGATATCGATCTCGCCGAGGCCGAGCGCATGGGCTACCGGATGGCGATCCTGCCCGGCCTGCTGCTCAACAATGTCATCGCAATCGGCGAAAAAATGCTGGCCGAACTCGCCGCGACCCGCCGCCATCCGGCGCCGGTGCGGGAGATGACGCTGCGCGCGATGTTCGAGCTGTCGGCCGCCGACGAGTGGGACGCGCTGCGCACCCGCTTCCGGTCATGATCCGGTGACGAGGCGGGCGAGGCGCTCGCGGTGCCAGGTCGCATCGCCGAACGCGACCTCGTCGGCCTTGGCGCGCTTCAGGTAGAGGTGCAAATCGTGCTCCCAGGTCATGCCGATGCCGCCGTGCAACTGGATGCCGGCGGCGCACACCTTGCGGCCGGCGTCCGAGGCCGCCGCTTTCGCCATCGACACCGCGGTCGCCGCCTCGGGATCGTTCTCGTCGATCGCCCAAGCGGCGTAATAGGTCAATGACTTGGCGTTCTCGATCTCGACCAGCATGTCGGCACATTTGTGCTTGACGCCCTGATAGCTGCCGATCGGCTGGCCGAACGCGACGCGCAGCTTGGCGTAATCGACACTCATGTCGAGGACGCGCTGCGCCGCGCCGCAGATTTCGGCCGCCAGCGCGACGGCGGCGCGGTCGATGACGCGCGACAAGGGCGCCCAGCCCTCGTGCAATTCCCCGAGCAGCGCGCCGGCCGGCACCTGCACATTATCGAGCCGGACCTCGCAGAGCTTGCGGGTCTCATCGATCGACGGCAGCAGCCCGACCTGGAGGCCGGCGGCGTCGCGCGGCACCAGAAACAGGCTGATGCCGTCCGCCAGCGTGCTGCCGTCGCGCGTGCGCGCCGCGACGACGAGCACGTCGGCGAGATGCGCGTCGGGCACGAACATTTTCGCGCCCCCGAGCACGAAGCCGCCCGCCGCCTCGCGCGCCTGCGTCGTCGCGACGCCGGCGGCGTCCCAGCGCGCGTTCGGCTCGGTGACGGCGAGCGTCGCCTTCAATTCGCCCGCGGCGAGGCGAGGCAGCCATTCCTGCCGCTGCGCCGGCGAGCCGGCGTCGGCGATCGCCGCGCCGCCGAGTAAAACGGTCGCCGGATAGGGCCCCGGCATGACCGCGCGACCCGCCTCCTCCATC
>DATJUL010000453.1:0-2469 GCA_035502295.1 Allostellaceae bacterium
GGAACGCCGCACCCGGCGACGACGAGTGCCGAGGCGGTCGAGATGTTGAACGTGCCCGACCCGTCGCCGCCGGTGCCGACCGTGTCGATCGCGCCGGGCGGCGCATCGATCATCAGCGCCTTGCGCCGCATGATGCGCGCCGCGCCGGCAATCTCCGCGACCGTTTCGCCGCGCACCCGCATCGCCATCAGCAGCGCACCGATCTGCGACGGCGTCGCCCCCCCGCTCATGATGATGTCGAACGCCGCCTCGGCCTCGTCTTCGCTGAGGCTGCGCCCCGCCGCCACCAGCGCCAACAGCGGCTTCAAATCGCCGGTTGCCGGATCGCTCATCGCCCGATGCTCCTCGTCCTGCGCCCCTATATATCAGGCTGCGCCGCGCGACGGAAACTTGCGGCATTGCGGCGGCGGCCTCCGGTTGATAGAGTGCCGTCCATGAGGATTGTCGCGCGTTCAGCGAAGTGGTGGTGGCCCGTGTAACCCGGGCGGCCACGCATGCATTTTTCACAGGCCGCCGCGGAGCACCGGGCGGCCTTCGCTTTTCCGGCGGCGGCTCCTGGGACCTCCGAAGCGGCATATCCCGGAGGGTCCCGTGCAGCGCAGCACCAGCTACGTCACGAAGGGCGGCATCCGCGTCGCGCGCGAACTCGCGCCGCACCCCTACAGCCCCGCCGATACGGCGCTGGCCGAGCGGCTTGACCGGCGGCGCGGCGTGCTGTTCTCGTCGAGCTTCGAGTTTCCCGGCCGCTACACGCGCTGGGACATGGGGTTTGTCGATCCGCCGCTGGCGCTGACGGCGCGCGGCCGCAGCTTCGCGGTCGAGGCGCTGAACGCGCGCGGCCGCGTGCTGCTGGCGCCGATCGCGGACGCGCTGGCCGGAATCGCCGCGGTCGACATCGCCCGCACCGGCGACGACCGCATCGCCGGCGCGATCCGCGCCAGCGACATCCGCTTTCCCGAAGAGCAGCGCAGCCGCCAGCCCAGCATGTTCTCGCTGCTGCGGACGCTCGGGGAATTGTTCGCCAGTCCGGAAGACGAGCATCTGGGGCTTTACGGCGCGTTCGGCTACGATCTCGTGTTTCAGTTCGAACCGACGCGGCTCCGCTTGCCGCGGCCCGCCGACCAGCGCGACCTCGTGCTCTATCTGCCCGACGAAATCCTGATCGTCGATCACATGCGCCAGCAGGCGGCGCTTTACCGCTACGATTTCGCCTGTGCCGGGCGCTCGACCGCGGGTCTGCCGCGCGCCACCGCGTCGGCCCCTTATGTTTCCGAGGCCGCCGCGCCGCCGCGCGACAGCGACCATGCGCCGGGCGAATACGCCGCGCTCGTGCGCACCGCCAAGGAAAGCTTCGTGCGCGGCGATTTGTTCGAGGTCGTGCCCGGCCAGCTCTTCGCCGCGCCGTGCCCCGATTCCCCAAGCACCGTGTTCCACCGGCTGCGGCGCGCCAACCCCGCGCCCTACGGCGCGCTGATAAATCTCGGCGATGGCGAGTTTCTCGTCGCCGCCTCGCCCGAGATGTTCGTGCGGGTGGAGGGTCGCCGCGTCGAGACCTGCCCGATCAGCGGCACGATCGCGCGCGGCCGCGATCCGCTGGAAGACGCCGAGCGCATCCGCGACCTGCTCAATTCCAAGAAGGACGAGAGCGAATTGACGATGTGCACCGATGTCGACCGCAACGACAAGTCGCGGGTGTGCGTCGCGGGCAGCGTCAGGGTCATCGGCCGGCGCCAGATCGAGATGTATTCGCGCCTCATCCACACGGTCGACCATGTCGAGGGCGAGTTGCGCCCGGAGTTCGACGCGCTCGACGGCTTTCTGTCGCACGCCTGGGCGGTGACCGTCACGGGTGCGCCGAAACTGTGGGCGATCCGCTTCATCGAAGAGCACGAGCGCTCGTCGCGGCGCTGGTATGGCGGCGCGATCGGCCGGCTCACCTTCGACGGCAATATGAACACCGGCCTGACGCTGCGCACGATCCGCATGCACGACGGAATCGGCGAGGTGCGGGCCGGCGCGACGCTCCTCTATGACAGCGACCCCGAAGCCGAGGACGCCGAATGCCGCCTGAAGGCGGCGGCCCTGTTCGCGGCGATCCGCGGCGACGGCGCGGCCCGGCCGGCAGCGGCGCGGCCCGCGGCGGCGGCGCGCGGCCGGCAGGTTCTGTTGGTCGATCACGAGGATTCGTTCGTCCACACGCTGGCCGGCTATCTCCGCGCGACCGGCGCCGAGGTTGCGACGCTGCGGCACGACTTCGCGCGCGCCGAACTCGCCGCCGGCGGCCGGCGGCCCGATCTTGTCGTGCTGTCGCCCGGACCGGGCCGGCCGGACGATTTCGCGCTGCGCGAGACGCTCGATCTCGTGCTTGCGCGACACATCCCGGTCTTCGGCGTCTGCCTCGGGCTGCAGGGCATCGTCGAATATTTCGGCGGCGCCCTCGGCACGCTCGCCGTGCCGATGCACGGCAAA
>DATJUL010000454.1:0-3933 GCA_035502295.1 Allostellaceae bacterium
GCCGATTATCTCGACTACATCCTGACGCGGATCACGGTTCTTGGCGCGATCTATCTGGCGGCGGTGTGTCTGTTGCCGGAATTCCTGATCTCGCAATATGCCGTGCCGTTCTATTTCGGCGGCACGAGCCTGCTGATCGTCGTCAGCGTGACGATGGATACCGTCGCGCAGATCCATTCGCACCTTCTCGCCCATCAATACGAGGGGTTGATCAAGAAGGCGCGCTTGCGCAGCCGCCGCTGACGACACGCGCAATGAACCTGATCCTGCTGGGTCCGCCGGGTGCGGGCAAGGGCACCCAGGCAAAGCGTCTGGAACAAGCGCATGGGCTGGTGCAACTGGCGACCGGCGACATGCTGCGCGCGGCCACCGCGTCGGGCAGCGAGCTCGGCCGCCGGGTCAAGGCGATCATGGATTCGGGCGCGCTGGTGTCGGACGACATCATCATCGAGATGATCGCCGCGCGCATCGACGAGCCCGACTGCGAGAACGGCTTCATCCTTGACGGCTTTCCGCGCACCGTGCGGCAGGCCGAGGCGCTCGACCGCATGCTCGCCGCGCGCGGGCAGAGGCTCGACGCGGTGATCCTGATCGAGGTCGATGAACGGGCGCTGATCGACCGGCTCTCCGGCCGCTTCACGTGCGCCCGTTGCGGCGCCAGCTATCACGACCGCTATGCCAGGCCGCAAGACGACGGGGCATGCGACATCTGCGGCGCCACCGAATTTATCCGGCGCGCCGATGACCGGCCGGAGGCGCTGGCAACGCGGTTTGCGGCATATCGCAATCAGACCGCACCGATCTTGCCTTATTACCGCGGCCGCGGCATTCTGCGGCGGGTTGACGGCATGGCCGACATCGACGAGGTCTCGCGGCAGATCGAAGCGGTGCTGCGCGATGTCGCGCGGCATTGATTCGCGGCCGCAGCATTGACGCGTTAACCGCGATCGTTATAATGACTCGCTTGACAAGAGGCGATCGAGCCCCTTCCCCGCAACGGCTCTGAGGAGATGCGCACGTGGCGCGAATTGCTGGCGTCAACATACCCAATCAGAAGCGGGTGCCGATCGCCCTGACCTACATCCACGGCATTGGCCGCACAAAGGCGTTCGAGATCTGCGAACGGGTCGGCATTCCGCTCGACCGGCGGGCGCATGAGATGACCGACGACGAGGTGCTGCGGGTTCGCGAATTGATCGACCACGAATACACGGTCGAGGGCGATCTGCGCCGCCAGGTGGCGATGAACATCAAACGGCTGATGGATCTCGGCTGCTATCGCGGGCTGCGGCATCGCAGGGGGTTGCCGGTGCGCGGCCAGCGCACCCACACCAACGCCCGCACCCGCAAGGGACCGGCGCGTCCGATCGCGGGCAAAAAGAAATAGCGCGGTTTCCGGCGCATAATGCGAAAGCGGAGCTAGATGGCGAAAAGCACGGCGGCGCCGCGCCTCAGGCGGCGCGAGCGCAAGAACATCACGTCCGGCACGGCGCACGTCGCCGCGACCTTCAACAACACAATGATCACGATCACCGACGCGCAGGGCAATGCGATCGCCTGGTCGTCGTCGGGCAGCCAGGGCTTCAAGGGGTCGCGCAAATCGACCCCGTACGCCGCCCAGGTCGCCGCCGAGGATGCCGGCCGCAAGGCGATGGAGCACGGCATGCGCACTCTCGACATCGAGGTGAAAGGGCCGGGCTCCGGCCGCGAATCGGCGCTCAGGGCATTGCAGGCGATCGGTTTCGCAATTACCTCGATCCGCGATGTGACGCCGATCCCGCATAACGGTTGTCGTCCGCCGAAACGCCGGCGCGTTTAGGGCGATCGGCCGCCGGTGCGGCCGCCGCGGTGCGGTGCTGGATTCCTCGCCCGCGCCCGACCGGATTTCTGCGGACCCGGTCCGCGCATTACCCGTTGAGGTTGTCGTGCTGCAAAAGAATTGGCAAACCCTGATCAAACCGAAACAACTCGCGGTCGAACCGGGCGACGACAAGACGCGCGTCGCCACCGTCGTTGCCGAGCCGTTGGAGCGCGGCTTCGGCCTGACATTGGGCAATGCCCTGCGCCGCGTGCTGCTGTCCTCGCTGCAGGGCGCCGCCATCACGTCGATGCAGATCGAGGGCGTGCTGCACGAGTTCTCCTCGCTGCCGGGCGTGCTCGAAGACGTGACCGACATCGTACTCAACGTCAAGGGCATCGGCTTGCGCATGCACGGCGACGGCCCGAAGCGCATGCGCCTGCGCGCCAGCGGCCCGGGTGAAGTGCGCGCCCGCCAGATCGAAACCGGGCACGATATCGAAATCCTGAATTCCGAGCAGGTCATCTGCACGCTCGACAACGGTGCCCGCATCGCGATGGAATTGACCGTCGAGAACGGCAAGGGCTACGTGCCGGCGACGCAGAACCGGCCGGAGGACGCGCCGATCGGCTTGATACCGGTCGATGCGCTGTTCAGCCCGGTGCGCAAGGTTTCCTACCGCGTCGAAAACACCCGCGTCGGCCAGGTCACCGACTACGACAGCCTGGCGATGCGGGTCGAAACCAACGGCGCCGTGACGCCGGAAGATGCGGTCGCCCTGGCGGCGCGCATTCTGCAGGACCAGTTGCAGCTGTTCATCAATTTCGAGGAGCCGCGCCACGGCGTCGAGCGCGAGGTCGCTGCCGGCGAGCCGCTGATCAACAAGAACCTGCTGCGCAAGGTCGATGAACTGGAATTGTCGGTGCGTTCGGCCAATTGCCTGAAAAACGACAACATCGTCTATATCGGCGACCTCGTGCAGAAGACCGAGGCGGAGATGCTGCGGACGCCGAATTTCGGCCGCAAATCCTTGAACGAGATCAAGGAGGTACTGGCCAATATGGGGCTGCATCTGGGGATGGAGATCCCCAACTGGCCGCCCGAAAACATCGAAGAGCTGGCAAAGCGCATCGACGAGCCGTATTAACCCCGCCGCGGCCGTCGCCCCTGACCGTCGTTCCCGCAAGGCGGGAATGAGGCCGCAGGATCGACCGGCTGCCCCCGGCCTCGTCTGCGCCGGGGTGACGGATTGGAGTTGGGAAGAATGCGTCATCGAATGGCTCATCGCGGCTTCAGCCGTCATTCCGCGCATCGCAAGGCGATGTTTGAAAACCTCGCCGCCGCGTTGCTGAAGCACGAGCAGATCCGCACGACATTGCCGAAGGCCAAGGATTTGCGGCCGATCGTCGAGCGGCTGATCACGCTGGGCAAAAAGGGCGGGCTGCATGCGCGGCGCCAGGCGATTGCGCGCTTGCAGGACGCCAGGCTCGCCGAGAAATTGCTGACGACGCTGGCCGAGCGTTATGCCGGCCGGGCCGGCGGGTATACGCGCATCATCAAGGCCGGTTTCCGCTACGGCGATGACGCGCCGATGGCGATCATCGAACTGGTCGATCGCGACCCGGCGGCGAAGGGCCAGGATTCCGGCCCGCGCCCCGGTGAAGAAGAAACCGGGGTCGCAGCGGCCTAGAAGCGGGCAAGCCGTCGCGGCGCCGCTCTCGCCGGGACGCCGCCCCTTGACCCGGGCCTCCGACATCGCGACGGCCACGGGGACGCATTCCCGGTCATCATCGCGCACCCGATCTTGGTCGCGCTGACGGTATAGTGATCCCTCCCGTCCGCATCGCCGCGATCGGCGTATTCGCGGTGACCTATGTCGCGCTCGCGCTGGGCCGGTTGCCGGGATTGCGCATCGACCGGGCCGGCATTGCGCTGGTCGGGGCCAGCCTGATGCTGGCGACCGGCGCGATGAACCTCGGCAGCGCGGCGCGGGCAATCGATTTCGACACGCTGGCGCTGCTGCTCGGCATGATGATCGTCGTCGCCAACCTGCGCCTGTCCGGGTTCTTCCGGCTTGTTGCCGGCTGGATCGTCGCGACGGCCAGCCGCCCGCTCGCGCTGCTCGGTGCCGTGAC
>DATJUL010000455.1:0-5667 GCA_035502295.1 Allostellaceae bacterium
GGGAGGAAGACATGAGGCGGATAGCGTGGGCAGGCCGCGGCATCGGCGTTCTCTCGATCGTGGCGCTTGGCGCGTGGCTGGCGGGCGCAATCGGCGCGCACGCCGATGTGTTCACTTCCGTGACTATCCCGACGAGCAACAACATCCAGACCGGCCTCATTAGCACCTTTCCGACCGGCACGTTCATCGCCGACAACGCTCTGGCGACGCCGTTCAGCATTCCGTCAACCTCAAGCCCTTCAGACTGTGGGCCGAGCAACGACGCAGCGTGCAATTTCTACGAAGGCTTTACCGGTACGGGCAGCAGTATCACCATCAACGTTTCGATCCCGGATGTAACTGACGTCTATACATTGATAAACGCCTACATCACGGCAGCCTTTATCGAGCCGGAGACGATACTGGCAACGATTGAATTTGTGGATGGCAATGGCGACACCGAGACGTTTGACTTGGTCATATACGACGACAATCGCAATTTCGAAGATAACGGTACCGACACAGAGACTCTGAACGAGGTATCGCTTACCGGGGTCACCGCGGAAAACGCTTTCACGTGCAGCTATCCCGACTGTCTTGGATCGTTCGGAACGGGCAACGTCAACACCGGCGCTCAAGGCACTTACAATATCGACGAGCAGGGTTTTGCGCTCGATTCCGACTTTGCGACCTATGGCCTTGACCAGATCATCATTACGGACGAATTCAACAACGCCACCCCGATCCTGTTGGGCATAACGGCGGCATCGCCGACGGCTGTGCCGGAGCCGGCGTCGCTGTCGATGTTCGTAGCCGGCCTCGTCGGGCTCGGCGCGCTGCGCCGCCGGCGCAAGGCCGTGTAAAGAATTCCGACAGGTCGGATCTCGGACATGGCCGGGTCAAGCCCGGCCACGGGAGAACGGGGTGATCCGACCTGACGCGATACCGCTCTAATGCGCGCCGAGCGCGGCGAGCCGGCGCTGCGCGTCGGTAACCGATGCCGACGCCGCCCCGGCAGCGGGCGCCAGGCGGAAATCGAATTCCGCCACGAGGAACGGCGGCGCGAGGCCCAAGCGGCGCGCCTCCGGCGTCGGCGCGTCGTGGGGCACGAAATCGCAGATCAGCGAGTCCTTGACCGCGAATACCGCATCGCTCGCGAGATAGGGATCGGCGCGATCGAAAATATGCGTCGTGACCGGCTCGTAGCCGTCGGCCGACACGACGAAATGGATATGCGCCGGGCGCCACGGATGCCGCCCCGTCGCCGACAGCATGCGGCCGACGGGGCCGTCCGACGGGATCGGGTAATGCACCGGCCGCACCGTGCGGATCAGCCAGCCTCCCTCGGCATCGCTGCGGAATTTGCCGCGCATGTGCAATTCGTCAGGATGCGAATCCTGCGAATCGTAGAGCCCATTGGTCTGCGCCTGCCACACGTCGAGGAGCGCGCCGGCGATCGGCCGGCCGTCGAGATCGAGCACGCGGCCGCCGACCAGCGCCGGCATGCCGGTCGTGTCGCGCGGTGCGATGTTGCCGCCCGCCGGCAATTCCGGCGCGCCGAGCCGGTGAAACGGGCCGAACACAGTCGATTCGGTGGCGCCCTCGGGCTTGCGATGATCCAAGAGATCGACCACCATCGATACGCCGAGCGTATCGGAAAACAGGATGAACTCCTGCCGCTTGTCGCTGCACATCTTGCCGGCTTCGGTCAGGATCCCGATCGCCTGAAACCATTCCGCCTCGGTCAACTGCACCTCTTTGACGAACGCGTGCAGATGGCCGATCAGGCTCAGCATGATCCGCCGCAGCCGCGGGTCGGGGGTTTCGGCGAACCGCGCCAGAACCTCGGCGGTGATGTCGTCTTCGCTCGTGTGGCGCCGCCGGTCGTGTTGGTCATCGGGCATCGCCAACCTCCCTTCGCATTCCGGCGCCGACTATACAAGATGCCGCGCCCTGTGCCACGCCCCGCCGCTTGCCGCTGCGCCGGCGCCGCCCGGGCGCCGCTTCTGTCGGAATTTTTGACACCCCCGATGATCCAACGCAACCGATTGAGCAACCGGCGGTTTTCACCAATCGGCGCGGGCGCGATGCGGCGCGCCGCGCGGGTAGGCGCGGTACCTGTCAGAATTCTTTACACGCGAACATATGCGCCGTTCCCATCTCAAGTGATTGAAGCGAAATCCAAATTCTCACCTGCGACGGCGGCGGTGCAACTCATGAGTTCACTCGGGTGTCGGAAAACTTTACACTGCACCAGCCAAACGGTCGAGTTAGTAACAATGTTAACCAACGCGGTCGTGGAAATCTAACGGGTTAGCGGGAATGGTCCGCCGTTTGCATATGCTTTTGCACGATCGCCGATCATTGGAGAGGAATCGATGAATAGACGTCTCAAGCTTGCCTGCGTCGGGATTGCCGTCCTGGCGGCCGCCGCCGCCGTCAGCGCCCCGGCTTACGCCGATGCCGATCCCGCGCTCTCGTTTTCAATCAATCTCTCGGGGGGTGTCAGCGTAAACACAGACGTGGTTCCGGGTACTACCCCGTTCGGCGTAATCACGTCAGCGACGACGATAAAAACCTTCGCGAGCGATGCTGGAACGGTGCAAGATTTCTCAAACAACGGTCCCGACGTCGGCTTCACGAACGGCTCTACGGTAACGTTCGGCGTCACCGACTTTTATACCGTCGACGGCCCGGCTACGCCGGATTCAGAGATGGATACGGCGAGCGGGAGCTTTACGTTGACGGTCGGTGATTTGATTTTCACTTTCGACGATGTTTCCTCGGCGACAATCGTTCCGACGGCAGCAGGCACCCCAGGCAGCATCTCTGAGCAATTTAACGGCTTTGTCACTGGCGACACTTCGACGGGAACCGAGTTCTCGGGACAAACGGCCTCTCTCTCGGAGTCCTGCACGCAAACGGTGACAACCGCGGGGCCCTCCTGCTCCGAGGATGTGGCGACCCCCGGCTTGGGCGTGCCGGAACCGGCGTCGGTCGCGCTGTATGGCACCGCGTTATTGGGTCTGTTCGGTTTCGGGCGGGTTCGCCGGCGCCACATGACGGTGGACTGACATAGACGACGCGATCGCGCAGGTTTGAGACCGAAGCGTAATAAAGCGTAATATCGGCGGCGGGCGCACACTGCGCCCGCCGCATTTTCGATTGTCGCCCCACGAAAGCGGGGGTCCAGAACCTGCCCCGGCGCAGGCCCGAGCTGCGGGCCCTGGGTTTCCGCGTTCGCGGGAACGACGGTAAAGGCAAGCGGCCCGAACGCGATAGCGCTGCCCCGCACCGCGCCCGCTTGATCGGCCGCACGGCGCATGCGATTCTGTCCGCTGCATTCGCGACGATCAACAAACGGGAGGAGAAGAATGGCCTATGTCGATCCCCGGCTGCGCGGCAAGCCGGTGCCGAGCGTTCCGGTGGAACAGATGGAACGCGGCCATGTCGCCCGCCTCGCCGCGATGAAAGGCTCGAACCTCGCGTTTCTCGACCAGCGCATGCCCGGCTACCGGCGCGAGATCATCAACGTCATCGGCATGGGGGTCGTCGAGAACACGGGCGACCCGGATCTCAAGCCGAAGATCGCGGCGCCGGCGCACGGCTTTGCCGTGACCTACGCGCGCCACGCGCCGAAGGGAAACGGCGCCGCGCTGCATCGCCATCCGACCGAGGAAGTCTTTATCGCGGTAAAAGGCGCCTGGGAGGTATATTGGCTCGAAGACGACGCCGAGCGCACGATCACGTTGCAGCCGGGCGACATCATCAACGTGCCGATCGGCATCTATCGCGGCTTCCGCAGCGCCTCCGACGATCCTGACGCGACGCTGATCGCCGTCGTCGGCGGCCCCGACACCGGCAAGGTCGATTGGCACCCGAGCGTCATCGAGGCGGCGCGCGAGACCGGCCTGTCGGTCGATGACGACGGCAACCTGATCGTCGCCGACGCCGCAGAGTAGCGGCAAGCGACGGCGACATGACCGCACAAGCGGAGGCAGCCGGGCGCTTGCCGCTCGCCGGCCTCCTCGTCATCGATTTCGGGCAGATTTTCCAGGGGCCGTATGCAACGCTGCTGCTGGCGAAAAGCGGCGCCGACGTGATCAAGGTCGAGCCTCCCGCGGGCGAGCCACTGCGCCGCCGCGCCCGCCCCGGCACCAGTTCGACGCTGCCCTTTGCGATGCTGAACCAGAACAAGCGTGCGGTGACGCTGAATTTGAAGCACCCGAAGGGGCGCGACCTGTTGTTTCGCATGGTGCGGCGGGCCGACGTGCTGCTGGAAAACTTCTCGCCCGGGACGATGGACGATCTCGGAATCGGCTGGAGCGTGCTGCATGCGGTCAACCCGCGGCTCGTCTACGCGACCGGCACCGGCTTCGGCATCAGCGGCCCGGACCGCGACAATCTGGCGATGGACCTGACGATCCAGGCCGCCTCCGGCATCATGAGCGTGACCGGCGCGCCCGACGGCCCGCCGATGAAGGCCGGACCGACGCTGGTCGATTTCATGGGCGGCATCCACCTCTACGCGGCGATCCTGACCGCGCTCTACGATCGCGACCGCAGCGGCGAGGGAAGGCTGGTCGAGGTCGCGATGCAGGAGACGGTCTATTCGAGCCTCGCCGCGAGCTTTGAATATTACCATCGCACCGGCCAGCCGCCGCCGCGCACCGGCAACCGCCAGGCCGCGCTTTCGACGGCGCCCTACAACGTCTATGCCGCCGCCGACGGCCATGTCGCGATCCACATCGTCACGGAAGGGCATTGGCAGAATTTGCTGAAGGCCATGGGCCGCGCGGAACTGGCCGCCGATCCGCGCTTTGCAACCAACGCCGACCGCATTGCGCACATGGACGCGGTCGATGCCGTGGTTGCCGAATGGACCCGCTCGCTGCCGAAGATGGAGATTTTCGCCCGGCTCAAAGCCGGCCGCGTGCCGGCGGCGCCGGTCCGCACCGCGCCCGAGGTCATGCATGACCGGCACATGCACGAACGCGGCATGCTGGTCGAAATCGACCACCCCGAGCTTGGGCCGATCACGGTGCCGACCTCGCCTTTGCGGCTGCACGGATTGGCCAAGGCGCCGGCCGCCGCCAGCCCGACGATCGGCCAGCACAACGCCGAAATCTACGGCGGCTGGCTCGGTTTGTCGGACAGCGAACTCGCCGCCCTCAAGGATGACGGGGTGATCTGAAGGAAAACATCTTTAGCGCGAAGGTCGCAAAGGACATGCGATGGACGCGAAGGTACAGAGCCATTGCGCCCTTCGGGTATCCTTCGCGTCTGTTGCGTTAACTAAAGTTTTTATTCGGAGGGACATATGGTCGAGATGGGGTTGCCGCGGGCGGAAGGCCCGGAACAGCTTGGGTTTTCGGCGGCGCGGCTGGAGCGCGCGGCGGCGGTCATCCGCGGTGATGTCGACAGCGGGGTGATCCCCGGCGCGGTTCTGGCGATCGCCCGCGCCGGCCGCATCGCCTATGCCGAGGCGTTCGGCTTTCGCGACCGCGAGGCCAAGGCGCCGATGCCGGTAGACGCGATCTTCCGCATCGCGTCGATGACGAAGCCCTTGACCTCGGCGGCGGCGATGATGCTGGCCGAGGAAGGCCGCCTCGACATTGCCGCGCCGGTCGCGCAATACCTGCCGGAAATGGCCGACATGACGGTCGGCGTCGAGCGCAAGAAGACTGC
>DATJUL010000456.1:0-2824 GCA_035502295.1 Allostellaceae bacterium
GAACGGGTCCAACGCGTCGTAATACATCTTCGGCAGGTCGCCGCCGCCGGGGTATGGCGATTTGCGCGAGAGGGGAATATGCGAATGCTCCGGATGCCATACCGATTCGAAGCCGCGTTCCTCCAACGCCCGCGCCAGCTCGACCGCCGAAATGCAGTAGTCCGTCATAAACATCGCCGCACCAAAATCCATTGCTCTTCTCCTTTTCGGAAAGACTTGCCGCGGCCGGCTACAGCACGCCGGCGCTTTTCAGATTGGCGAATTCGCCGGTGTCGATGCCGAGCCAGCTTTCCAGCACGTCGGCGCTGTCCGCGCCCAGCGCCGGCGAGCCCTTGAGTTGCACGGTCCGGCCGTCGATACGCACCGGCCAGCTCGCCATCTTGTAAGGGCCGTTGTGGTGCTCGACGGTCTGGAAGAGGCCGCGCGCCTCGAAGCTCGGCTCGTTCAACAGCTCCATCGTGTCGAACACGGCGCCGGCCGGCACGCCGATCGCGATCAGTTTTTCCATCGCCTCGCGCTTGTCGTGCTTTGTCGTCCATTCGCCGATGATCGCGTCGAGTTCGTCGCTGTGCGCGACGCGCGCCTCGCCCGTTGCAAAGCGCGGGTCCTCGATCAATTCCTCGCGGCCGATCAATTTCATCAGCCGCGTCCAGTGTTCGGGATTGGCCCGGCTCGTCGTCAGGTAGAGATAATCGTTCGGGCCGCTGCCCTTGCAAGGGTAGAGGCCGGCCGGCGAATTGTTGCCGGCGCTCGGCTTCGAACCGCGCCGCTGCGCCGGCTTGCCGGTGCGCGCCATCGTCGCAAAGCACGTGCGCATGTAGTGGATCATCGCATCCTGCATCGCCAGTTGCAGCCGGCGGCCGTGCCCGGTGCGGTTGCGCTCGTGCAGCGCGCCCAAGATCGTCGCCGCCATCAGCATGCCGGTGCCGGTGTCGCCGAAGCTGAGGCCGGGCTTGACGGGCGGCCGGTCGGGTTCGCCGGTGACGCTGATCGGGCCGCCGGCGGCCTGCGCGATCATGTCGAACGCGAGGCCCTTTTCGTGCGGGCTGCCGGCGCCGAACCCCTTGATCTGGCAATAGATGATGCGCGGGTTGATCTTTCTGACCGACTCGTAATCGAGGCCGAGGCGCTCGATCGTGCCGGGCGCCATGTTCTCCACCGTCACATCGGCTTTGGCCAGCATGTCCTTGACGATTTCGAGGCCGCGCGGCGACTTTAGATTGATCGCCAGCGATTTCTTGTTGACGTTGAACTGATGGAAATACCACGGGTCGTCGTCGGGCTTGCCGGGCCGCAGGCGCCTTCCGGGGTCGCCGCGGCCGGGGTTTTCGATCTTGACGACCTCGGCGCCGAACCACGCCAATACCTCGGTCGATGTCGTGCCGGCCTCGAACTGGGTGAAATCGACGACCTTGATCCCGTGCAGAAAATTGAAATCCTGGCTGACCTCGCTCACGGCCTTCCTCCCCTTCGCCCGCATGCCGCGAGCCTGCCCCTTCCGGCGCCCGGCCGCAATGGCTTCCCTATCCGCCGGCGGCGGGTTTCGCGTATAAACTGCGGCGGAATTGGCCAGACGAGGCACCCCTTGCCATGACAGCCACCCGCCCGCATCCGCTCGTGCTGTGCATCCTCGATGGTTGGGGCGAGCGTGCCGACGGCGCCGACAACGCGATCGAGCGCGCCAAGACGCCCCATTGGCACGATTTGCTGCGGCGCTGGCCGCATTCGCATCTCGACGCGAGCGAGCATTACGTCGGGCTGCCGGACGGGCAGATGGGCAATTCCGAGGTCGGCCACACCAATCTCGGCGCCGGCCGCGTCGTCATGCAGGACCTGCCGCGCATCGACGCCGCGGTTGCCGACGGCAGCCTCAAGCGCCTGCCGGCGCTGCACGACTTCATCGCCAAAGTGAAGGCACGCGGCGGCGCGGCACATGTGCTGGGTCTGCTGTCGCCGGGCGGCGTGCATTCGCACCAGCGCCAAATCGCGGCGCTCGCCGCGGCGCTCGACGAGGCCGGGTTGCCGGTCGCGGTGCACGCCTTCCTCGACGGCCGCGACACGCCGCCCAAATCCGCGATCGGCTACCTGAAGCGGTTCCAGGCAGACGTTGCCGGGCACGGCGCGGTGCGCGTCGCGACGGTCGCCGGGCGTTATTACGCGATGGACCGCGACCAGCGCTGGGAGCGGGTCGAGAAGGCGTATCGGGCGGTGACCGGGGCGCAAGGCGAGCGCGCGGCCGACGCGGTCGCGGCGGTCGAGGCGGCCTACCGGCGCGGCGAAAGCGACGAGTTCGTATTGCCGACGGTCATCGGCGATTACCGCGGCATGCAGGACGGCGACGGTCTGCTGTTCGCCAATTTCCGCGCCGACCGTGTCCGCGAGATCGCCGGCGCCCTGGTCGATCCGGGTTTCTCCGGCTTCGCCCGCAACCGCCGCATCCACTTCGCGGCATCGCTCGGCCTCGTCGAATATTCGGCCGAACTCAACCGCTGTCTGACGACGCTGTTTCCGCCCGAGGACCTGTCCGACACCTTCGGCGAAGTGGTCTCGGCCGCCGGCATGACGCAATTGCGCATCGCCGAGACCGAGAAATACGCGCACGTCACGTTCTTCTTCTCCGGCGGCCGCGAAGCGCCGTTCGACGGCGAAGAACGCATCCTCGTGCCGAGCCCGCATGTCGCGACCTACGATCTCAAGCCCGAAATGAGCTGTCCCGAAGTCACCGACCGGCTCGTCGACGCGATCGCCTCGAAGCGTTTCGATTTCATCGTCTGCAACATCGCCAACGCCGACATGGTCGGCCACACCGGCATCGAAGCGGCCG
>DATJUL010000457.1:0-2602 GCA_035502295.1 Allostellaceae bacterium
TGTCGGCGTCGTCGATCTGGTTACGAACCAGGCGGTCATCTGGCGCGACGAGGCGCTCGGCGCCGAGTTTGACGTTGTCGATATCCCGGCCGCGCTGCGAACCGCGACCGAGGCCGCCCGCGGCACCCTCGTCGAACTCGCGGTCGAGCAGGATGATGCGGCGCTCGAAGCCTATCTCGGCGGCGAAGATCCCGATGTCGAAACGCTGAAACGCTGCATCCGCAGCGGCACGATCGCCGGCGCCTTCGTGCCGGTGCTGTGCGGCTCGGCGTTCAAGAACAAGGGGGTGCAGCCGCTGCTCGACGCCGTCGTCGATTATCTGCCGGCGCCGACCGATGTCGCGGCGATCAAGGGCGTGCGGATGGGCACCGATGTGGTGGTCGAGCGCCGCGCCTCCGATGACGAGCCGTTTGCCGGCTTGGCGTTCAAGATCATGTCCGATCCGTTTGTCGGCTCCTTGACCTTTGTGCGCATCTATTCCGGCGTGCTCGGCAGCGGCTCCGCGGTGCTCAACACGGTGAAGCAGGGGCGCGAGCGCATCGGCCGCATGCTGCTCATGCACGCCAACCACCGCGAGGACGTGAAGGAGGCGCGCGCCGGCGACATTCTGGCCTTGGCCGGCCTCAAGAACACGACGACCGGCGACACGCTGTCCGATCCGGCGCACCCGGTCGTGCTCGAACGCATGGAGTTCCCGGAACCGGTCATCGAGATCGCGGTCGAGCCGAAAACCAAGGGCGACCAGGAAAAGATGGGGCAGGCGCTGGCGCGGCTGGCGACCGAAGACCCCTCGTTCCGCGTCGCGGTCGATCATGAGAGCGGCCAGACCATCATCAAGGGAATGGGCGAACTGCATCTCGAAATCATCGTCGACCGCATGCGCCGCGAGTTCAAGGTCGATGCCAATGTCGGCGCGCCGCAGGTCGCCTATCGCGAGACGATCACGCGGATGGCCGACATCGACTACACGCACAAGAAGCAGACCGGCGGGGCCGGGCAATATGCGCGCATCAAGCTCCGCTTCGCGCCGCTGCCGCCGGGCGCGGGCTTCCAGTTCGAGAATTCGGTGGTCGGCGGCGCGGTGCCGAAGGAATACGTGCCGGGAGTGGAAAAGGGTCTGCGCGCGGCGAGCGAGACCGGCGTCCTGGCCGGCTTCCCGGTCATCGACCTCAAATGCGAACTGATCGACGGCGCCTATCACGAGGTTGATTCGAGCGTGCTGGCGTTCGAGATCGCGGCCCGCGCGGCATTCCGCGACGGCATCCTGAAGGCGGCGCCGAAGCTCCTCGAACCGATCATGCGGGTCGAGGTCGTGACGCCGGAGGACTATATGGGCGACGTGATCGGCGATCTGAACAGCCGGCGCGGCCAGGTGACCGGCATGGACAGCCGCGGCAACGCGCGCGTCGTCAACGCAATGGTACCGCTCGCCAACATGTTCGGCTATGTCAACACATTGCGCTCGATGAGCCAGGGGCGGGCGCAGTACACGATGCATTTCGACCATTACGAGCAGGTGCCGCAGGCGGTGGCGGACGAGGTCCGCGCCAAGATGGCGTAATCCTGCTGGCAGAACCGGCGGAGACTGGAGAACGGCGATGGGTAAGGCGAGGTTTCAGCGGACGAAGCCGCATTGCAACATCGGCACGATCGGGCATATCGATCATGGCAAGACGACGCTGACGGCGGCGATCACCAAGACGCTGGCGGAGACCGGCGGCGCGACGTTCGTGCCGTTCGACCAGATCGACAAGGCGCCGGAAGAAAAGGCGCGCGGCATCACAATCTCGACCGCGCATGTCGAATACGAGACCGCGAACCGGCATTACGCGCATGTCGATTGCCCGGGCCACGCCGACTACATCAAAAACATGATCACCGGCGCGGCGCAGATGGACGGCGCGATCCTCGTCGTCTCGGCGGCCGACGGGCCGATGCCGCAGACGCGCGAGCACATCCTGTTGGCGCGCCAGGTCGGGGTGCCCTCGCTCGTCGTGTTCATGAACAAGATCGACATGGTGGACGACGAGGAACTCGTCGAACTGGTCGAACTGGAGATGCGCGAACTGCTCTCGTCCTACGGCTTTCCCGGCGACGATATCCCGATCGTCAAGGGGTCGGCCTTGGCCGCGCTCGAAGGCCGCGACCCGGAAATCGGCCACGATAAGATTCTCGAGCTGATGGCGGAGGTCGATCGCTACATCCCGCAGCCGGAGCGGGCCAAGGACCGGCCGTTCCTGATGCCGATCGAGGATGTGTTCACGATTTCCGGGCGGGGCACGGTCGTCACGGGGCGTGTCGAACGCGGCGTCGTCAAGGTCGGCGACGAAGTCGAAATCGTCGGGCTGCGGCCGACCGCCAAGACGATCGCGACCGGCGTCGAGATGTTCCGCAAGCTGCTCGACCAGGGCGAGGCGGGCGACAATATCGGCGTCTTGCTGCGCGGCACCAAGCGCGAGGAAGTGGAGCGCGGCCAGGTGTTGGCCAAGCCGGGGTCGATCACGCCGCACACCCATTTCCAGGCCGAGGCCTATGTGCTGACCAAGGAGGAGGGCGGCCGCCACACGCCGTTCTTCAACAATTACCGGCCGCAATTCTATTT
>DATJUL010000458.1:0-2757 GCA_035502295.1 Allostellaceae bacterium
TGGCGATCGCGGCCGAAGTCGGGACGGTCGCGACCTCGCCGACGCCGACGCTCCCGCCCTGCACATGGCCGAAGCCGCCCTCGTCGAAATGAAGGTCGAGCGCCGGAATATCGCCGATGCCGGCCATGCGATAGTCGTCGAGACTCGTGGTCAGAATGTCGCCGGTTGCGGGATCGACCTCGCGGCCCTCGTACAAGGCATAGCCCAAGCCCTGGATGATCGCGCCAGCGGCCTGGCTGCGCGCGAGCGTGGGCGCGGCGAGCTTGCCGACGGCGATGCCGCTATGGGCGCGAATGACCCGCACGCGGCCGAGCAGGGTGTCGACCTCGACTTCGATCACCTGCACCGAGCTCGGCGCTCCGGCGCCGATCGCCACATGCAAGGAACGGCGGAACATGAAGCCGAAGATCCAGCCGATCATCCCGGCGTCTTTCACCAGCGAATTGTTGCCGTAGGCGGTGCGCGGGTTGTCCTCCGCGCGCTCGGCCTCGACTTTGAAATCGGGCGAGGCGGCGATGAGCTCGCGCCATGGCGCGTTCGATCCCGGCGCCGGCCGCCCTCCGGTCTTCGCGTTGATGCCGGCCTTGAGCTTGCCGGCGGCGAGGATCAGCGGCGGGACGATCGAGGCGGTGACGCGGCTGCCGCCTGACCCCGGTCCGTCGGGCAGTGTCGAATCGCCGATGCGAACTTCGACCTCGTGCGGCTCGAGCCCGAATTCGCGCGCGACCGTGCCGGCGATGACGCTGCGCGTGCCGGTGCCGATGTCCTGCGTCGCGACGCTGGCCGTGAGGCGCCCATTTTCGATCGCCAGCGCAACCCTGGTTCCGAGCTGCCAGAGATAGAGCCAATAACCCGCCGCGACGCCGACGCCGCGGCGATAGCGGCCGGTTTGCGCGCCGGCGCCGGGACGCCTGCGCCATGTCTCGAGCGCACTCGCCCAATCATACAAACGCTGCCGGTCGGGATTGGGGTCCCAGCGCTTGCGCAATTGGATGGGATCGGCCTTGAGCCGAAGCGCCGCCTCGTCGATCGCCTGCTCGAGCGCAAACGCCATCGGCGGACCGCCGGGGCCGCGGAAGGCTGAGCCGGGCGGCAGGTTGCTGACGACATCGTGGTCGACAAGCTCCTTGGCCTCCGCCGGATAGATGAGACGCGCAAGGCCCGCGACGGTCGAATTGACCGCCACGCCCGCGTCGGAATGGGCGATCAGCGACAGCGCCTTCAGGCGCCCGTCGCGCTCCGGCAGCAGCGCGACCTTGACCTCGGTCGCCGGCCGGTAGCCGGCGACCGACAATTCCTCATGCCGGTCGAACGCGACCTTAACCGGCGCCCTGGCGGCCTCAGCGAGCTTGATCGCGCTGACGGTCTCATCCGCGAGCGTGGCCTTCGAGCCGAACCCGCCGCCGACATGCTCGGCGATGACCCGAACCTTGGCGGGATCGAGCTTGAACCGTTTTGCGATCCTGGTCCTGAGCTCGGCCACAGCCTGGGTCGAGACATGGACGGTGAGCGCGTCGCCATCGAACCGGGCGACCGCCGCGTGCGGCTCGAGGCATGTGTGCTGCTGGACTGAGGTGCGAAATGTTGCTTCGAACAGCAGCGGATTGCCCTCGATGCGCGCCTTGTCGATTGCGCGGCGCGCTGATTTCTTCTTCTGCGAGAAGGCGGACGCCGGCCCGCGCACGTTGCCGGACCAGCGGGCGGGCGCGCCGCCGCCTTCGCCGGCGTTGTGCTTCTGCCCCTTGCCGCGCGGAAAGAGGATCGGCGCGCCGGCCTGGCGCGCGGCCTCAGGGCCAACGACGCTCGGCAGGATTTCGTAATCGACCTTGATCGCGGCCAATGCGGCGAGCGCGCTGCGGCGATCCGCGGCGGCGACCGCGGCGATCGGCTGGCCGACGAAATTCACCATGCGGTCGTCATCGAGGAGGGAAATGGCGGCGGCGACGCCGGGCGAGCCAAGCGCCGGCTTAAGCTCGATCGCCGCAACGCGAGCGCGCGCATGGGGCGAACGCAGGATCAAGCCTTCGAGCTGCCCCTCGTGGCGCACGTCCACGGTGTAGATCGCGGCGCCTGTGACCTTCTCGCGCGCCTCGATGCGCGGCGAACGTTCCGCATCGCCGTCGTATCGGCCGGCGCAGGCCTCGGCGACGGCGCGCAGGATGTTGTCGTAAGCCCCGCATCGGCAGAGGTGGCCCGAGAGCGCGGCGGCGATCTCCTGGCGGGCGGGAGTCGCCGGCCCATGCGCGGCGCGCCAGGCGTCGTGAAAGGCGGCCGCTTCGACGATGAAACCCGGCGTGCAGAACCCGCATTGCAAGGCGTCGAGCGCCATGAAGGCGCGCTGCACGGGATGGAGTTTTGGCGCGCCGATGCCCTCGACGGTGGTGACCGTCTTGCCGGCGGCGGCTTTGGCCGGCATGAGACAGCTCACGACCGGGACGCCGTCGACAAGGACCGTGCAGGCGCCGCAAACGCCGGCGCCGCAGACGAGCTTAGTTCCGGTGAGCCGCAAGTCATCGCGCAGAACGTCGATGAGCAGAGCGTCGGGTTCGTCCGGCAAAGCCGCCGCGCGGCCGTTGATGAGCGCTGTGGTCATGGACGTCTCCGTGAGACTCGAGGCTTGGCCGTGCGCGGCCTCTCGGCGACCGCTCCGGCGACAAGCAGGCGAACGGATCGCGCGAGATCGCCGAACGCGCCTTCATTAGTCTTCCGGGCGCCGAAGCCGTGCGCGGCGAGCTCGATGCAGCGCGCCAACTCGGC
>DATJUL010000459.1:0-6291 GCA_035502295.1 Allostellaceae bacterium
AGGCGGATCTGGCGCAGCACATCGCGCACGCCGCGTGCGGTGCGCAATTTGCGGCCGATGTCCGGAGCAAGCCGCAGATCGCCGGCGGCATCGAGCAGGCCCGCTTCGGTGTCGGGCGGCAGTTCGCGCATGACCTCGGCGAAGGCGCGAAAGATCGCTTCGACATCGCGCGCGTCGAGCCGTCGCTCCCTGGCCGCCATGTCGCCTCGACCGCCGCCGCGACTAGGGTTCCGGGGCGCCGTCGGCGCGGGCGGTGGCGTCGAGGAAGCGCGGCAAGTCGCGCCAAGCGTAGCCGGCCGCCTCAATGCGTTTACCGCCAACGACGAAAGCGCGGTGCCGCACGTCGCGGCCGCCGAGCCGCTGATAGAAAAACCGCGCCGGATTATCGCGCAACACCCAGATGATCACCGAGGAGCAGCCCTGCGCGACCAGCCGCGCAAACAGCGCCAGCAGCAATTGTCGGCCGATCCCCTGGTTCTGCCAGTCGGGCGCGACGTAGAGCGTGAACACCTCGCCGGCGAATTCGCGGCCGTCGCGGTTGCGGCCGCAGCTGCCGAAGCCGAGGATCTCGCCGTCGCTGTCGACCGCGACCCGCACATCGCGCGGCTCGCGCTCGATGACGCTGGCCCAGCCGATCTCGCGCCGCTGCGCCGACAGACCGATCAGAAACGGCGTCGCGAGGATGCCGGCATAAGTCGCTCGCCAAGTCTCGACATCGAGGCTGGCGATGCGGCGGGCGTCGCCGGGCCGGGCAGCGCGGATCGCGATCTCACTCATCGGGCGCCATTGTGCGCGGTTTTTCGCCGAATGGGGAGGGCGTCACGGCGCGCGACCTGGCCGGCCTCCTCTCGGCCGGCTAGGCGGCCAGCACCGCCCGCGCGATCTCTTCCCACTCCCGATCGAGCGGCGCGGTCGAGGGCGACCGGCCGGCGCGCTTGTACCAGCCGCCGGCGTTCATCGCGTCGCCTTCGACGCGGTGCAGGTAGGCATGCGCCCAGGCGCCCTCGGCGTCGGGCGCATCCTGGCAGCAGCGGTGCGCCCGGTGCCAGTCGCCCTTGGCCTGCCACCACAAGGCCTGCGCCGGCAGGGTGACGCCGGCCGGCGGCGCCGCGCCGGCGAGCGATGCCTTGAACGCCTCGAACTGCATCTCCATCCTCCGCTTTCGGCTGCCGGCCCCGCGCCGGCTCCGGTTCCGGGACGTGCTTGGCGCCAGCATAGCAGATTTGCCGCGCTCACGCTGCGACCGGGTCGCCGCTCGTTTTGGGCGGGTCGGCATAGAAGGAGGCGCGCTGCCGGCCTTCGCCGCACTCGCGCGCGAACGTGATCATGTGATGCGCGACGAGCGCCACCGCGAGCAACTCGCTGAGCCGACCGCCGCGCAGCGCGAGCCACGCGAAACGCCAGAAGATCCGGCGATAATCGCCACGGATGCCGATCCGCCACAGGATTCTGCCGATCAGCGTCAGGGCGCGCCTGAGATTGCGGCGGTTGAGGCGGGCTCGGGTCACCGGCGGTGCGATGCGGTTTGGATAGGTATGCCGCAGGTTCCAACGGAACCGCTCAAAGATCGCCTGCGGCGCAAAGGCATGGCGGATCGCCGCTTGCCAGCCCGCCAGCACCTCGGCATAGGGACGGATAAAGACGACGTTCGATTCGCGCCCGCCGTCGAGCGCGAGCCGGCCGGAAGCGGCGAGGCGCCGCCACAGCGGCGTCTTCGGCAGCGCCTGCAACAGGTTGATCGTCAGCACCGGAATGTGCGAGCGGTCGATGAAGTCGATCAGGTTGCGCGGCGTCTGCAGCGTGTCGGTGTCGAGCCCGAGGATGATGCCCGAGACGACTTCGATCCCGTAGCCGTTGATCGTCGCCACCGCGTCGAGCAACGGCAAGACCCGGTTGTGCGATTTCTGCATCGCGTCGAGCGCGCCCAATTCCGGCGTTTCGATGCCGCAGAACATCGCCTCGAAAGAGCACGCGCGCATCAGTTCCAATATATCGGGGCACTGCGCGATGTTCAGCGTCGCCTCGCACGAGAAGCGCAGCGGATAGCCGCGCGCTTTCTGCCATTCGAGCAGATGCGGCAAGAGTTCGCGTGCCGCCCGTTTGTTGGCGATGAAATTGTCGTCGACGAAATAGACCGCGCCGGAGATGCCGGCTTCCAGCATTGCATCGAGTTCGGCGAGAATCTGCTGTGGCGCCTTGAGGCGCGGCTGGCGGCCGTAGAGCGCCGGGATGTCGCAGAATTCGCAGCGATAAGGGCAGCCGCTGGAAAACTGCACGCTGCCGAGAAAATAACGCCGTCCTTCGATCAACTGGTAGGCCGGCAGCGGAAACTCCGCGAGCGGAACGCGCTCCTCTGTCTGAAACCGACGCTGGGCGGGAGGCGGCCGGGGATCGTCGTCGAGGGCGCGGATCAGATTGTCGGTCGCATCGCCGAGTTCGCCCAGATGCAGGTAATCGAAATCCGGGTATTCCTCGGGCGCCGCCGAGACGCTCGGGCCGCCCAGCACGCTCGTCTTGCCGGCGGCACGGGCGCGGCGGGCAATGCCGACAATCTCGTCCCGCTGCACATGCATGCCGCTCGCGAACACCGCATCGGCCCAGGCGAATTCCGCCGCGGTTGCCAGGCGGACATTTTCGTCGACGAGGCGCACCTCCCACTCCGCGGGCAGATAAGCGGCGACGACGAGAATGCCCTGCGGCGGCATGAAGGCGCGCACACCGTCCATCAGCGGATAGGCGTGCTGAAACGTGCCGAAGGACGGCGCATAGCGCGGAAAAACGCACAGGATGCGCCGGCGGTGGCGCACACGAACCCGGCTGTTCATGCGCGGCTCTGACCTGTCATGATCGCTCCCCTTGCATCTGCTGCGATAGACCATTCCCTTTCTGACGCAAGGAGACAAGCATGAGAGGTCTGTTCGGGCCGATGCGGCAGGGGCCGCACGACTAGCCCGCCGGCGCTCAGCCGCCGTCGCCGTAATCGCGCAACAGCGCCGCCAGCCAGTGGCGGAAGCGGCGGGCGCCGTCCTCTTCGTCGGCAACACCGGCGCTCCGGCGCAACTCGGCGCCGTAGATCGCATCGCCGAACGCGACACTGGCGACGAGATGAATGAGCCACACGGTATCCTCGCGCGGCGGTGCCTGGCCGGGCAGCGCCGCCGCGACCCGGCGGGCGTGCAGGACATCGGCGATCTGGCGCAGGATCGAGGCCGTTTCCGCCTCCGCATCCGCGGTCGCCGGCGGCGTCCGGCCCGGCGCGGAAGGTTTGCCGCCAGGCCGATCCCGGTGCTCGATCGCCAGCCACGCCAGGCGCTGCGCCAGGCCGCCGCGAAACGTCTCGAACACCCGCTCGATGCCCTCGCCGGCGGAATACTCGGGCTGGGTCATCGTCGCCAGCAGCCGGTCCTTCAGTTCCTCCGCGGCGCGCTGCGTCAGGGCGCGGACCAACCCGGCGCGGCTGCCGAAATGGTGCAGGATCAGCGGGTGCGAGATGCCGGCCGCGGCAGCAATGTCCTGCAGCCGCAACCCCTCCGGCCCGGTCCTCGCGATCAGCGCCTCGGCCGTGTCGAGAATGAGCCGCCGCGCTTCCTCCGGGGTGCGGCGCACCCGCCTGCCCGGTTCGCTCATCGCCGGTTCGGTCCGTGCATCTCCACCCCGACCAAAATATATATTGACAATCCTGTCAGCATCGCTATGTTGTCAACCACCGTCTGATGGAGGGTCATCATGCCAGAGCAGCTTCCGCTCGATACCCGCCTGCATCCGATTATCGCGTTCCGCGCGCTGCGCCAGCTGATCCGCAACCGCGAGGACACGCGGCAGGTCTTTGTGCTCGTCGCAGCCCTGCGCGGCAAGTCAACGGTGCGGCAGTTGGCGCGTTTGCGGCGCAGCGAAGAGGGCCGCGCATTGCTTGCCCGCCGCCCGAGCCTGCTGGCGGCGCTGAGCGACCGCGACAGCCTCGCCAAGATGCCGGAGGGTTCGCTCGGCCGCACCTATTACGATTTCGTCACGAGCGAGAATCTGTCGGCCGAGGGGCTCGTCGAGGCCTCGAAAATCCGCGACGCTCCGCCGCCGGCGGACGAGCTGACATGGTTTGGCGAACGCGGCCGCGAGATGCACGATCTCATGCACGTGACCGCCGGTTACGGCCGCGACCCGCTCGGCGAGGTGTGCGTCGTCGCCTTCACCTTCGCGCAGAACCGGCAGAAGGGGCTTGGCGTCATCGCTGTGGTCGGCGCGTTGCGCACCAAGAAGCGGCTGCGCGACCAGCCGATCTGGAGCGCGGCGTGGCAGGCCTACCGCCAGGGCCGACGCGCCAAATGGCTGTTTGAAGCCGACTGGGAAAACCTGCTGCCCCGGCCGCTCGATGAGGTGCGCGCGCGATACGGCATCACACTGCCGACCTATTACCCGCGCATCCTGCCGGTCTTTCAGCGCTACCTGGCCGCCGCCGCGGCCGCCGGGCAGACGCCGGCCGAAGCCGCCGCGATGTAGCGCCCGGCGGCGCAAGCTGGCATCGTCGTTCCCGCGAACCGCCCACCGGCGGTCCTCAGGAGGGAACGATGACCGGCATCATGCCCAAAGACGCGGAACCTGCGACGCGGGCCGCAAACACTGCGGTGCGGGCGGCGCTGCCGTTCGAGGATCGGCGCGATTTTGCCGACGCGCGGCGCGGCCTCATCGCCGAATTGCCCGAGGGCATCGTGCGCGCCGCGTCCGGCAATGTCGTGTGGAACCTGCGCGACTATGATTTCCTCGACGCCGAGGAAGCGCCGGCGACGGTCAACCCGAGCCTGTGGCGCATGGCGCGGCTCAACCGGGTCGGCGGCCTGTTTCACGTCACCGACCGGGTCTATCAGCTGCGGAGCATCGACATCGCGAATATGACGATCGTCGAGGGCGACAGCGGCATCGTCGTCATCGACACACTGATGACCTGCGACATCGCGCGCGCCGGCCTCGAGCTCTACTACGCGCACCGGCCGCGCCGGCCGATCGTTGCGGTCATCTACACGCACAGCCACATCGATCATTTCGGTGGCGTGAAGGGAATTATCGCGGCCGACGACGCGGCGGCCGGCCGGGTCGCGGTCATCGCGCCGGACGGCTTTATGGAAGCAGTCGGCGGTGAGAACGTCCTCGCCGGCTTGGCGATGGCGCGACGGGCGCAATATCAGTTCGGCACGTTGCTGCCGGCAGGCGAGCGGCAACACGTCGATGCCGGGATCGGCAAAGGGTTCGCGCGCGGCGTGCAGAGTCTCATCGCGCCGACGGACCTGATCAAGCAGCCAATCGAGACGCGGACGCTGGACGGGATCGACTTCGTCTTCCACCTGGCGCCGGAGACCGAGGCGCCGGCCGAGATGCACATCCATCTGCCGCAGTTGCGCGTCCTCGACATGGCGGAGAACGCGACGCGACACCTGCACAATTTCATCCCGCTGCGCGGCGCCGTCGCGCGCGACCCGCGCATGTGGTCGCATTATCTCGCCGAAGCGATCGATTTGTTCGGCGCCGAGACCGACATCCTGATCGGGCAGCATCATTGGCCGACCTGGGGCCAGAGCAACGTGCTGGCATTTCTCGCCAAACAGCGCGACCTCTACAAATTCATCCACGATCAGGCGCTGCGCCTGGCGAACAAGGGCCTGCGGCCGGCGGAGATATCCGAAGCCCTCGACCTGCCGCCCGATCTCGCGCGCGAATGGTCGGTGCGCGGCTATTACGGCACGGTCCGCCACAACGCCAAGGCTGTCTACCAGCGCTATCTGTCGTGGTACGACGGCAACCCCGCCAATCTCAACCCGTTGCCGCCGGCCGATGCCGCGCGGAAGACGATCGCCTATATGGGCGGCGCCGACGCGGTGCTGGCGCGGGCGCGCGCCGATTTCGCAAAGGGTGAATACCGCTGGGTCGCCGAGATTGCCGGCAGGCTCGTCTTTGCCGAGCCGGACAACCGGGCGGCGCGCGACCTGGCCGCCGACGCGTTCGAACAGCTCGGCTACCAGGCCGAATCGGCGACCTGGCGCAACGCCTATCTCTACGGCGCGCAGGAATTGCGCGACGGGGTGGCAACCCTGCCGCCGCGCCTGCCCTTGAGCCCCGATCTCGTCTCCGGTCTCGACCTCGCAATCCTGTTCGATTACCTCGCGATCCGGCTCGATCCGGAAAGGGCGGCGGGGCAGAGATTGCGGATCGACTGGACGGTCGGTGACACCGGCGAACGCGCGGCGCTCAATCTGGAAAATTCGACACTGACCTGCCGGACGGGGAAGACCTCGGCAAACCCCG
>DATJUL010000460.1:0-17025 GCA_035502295.1 Allostellaceae bacterium
TCGCCGCCACCGGCGGCTGGGTCGAGCGCAGTTTGGCCGCGACCGGAATGCGCGCCCCCGCCGCGAGCGGGGCCCCGAGCCAGTTCAATTCGGCGAGCGGCACAAGCGTCTCGGCCAGCGCCCGCTGCGGGCCGACGACGACGCGGCGCGCAGCGGCCTCGATGCGCAGCACGTAGAGCGGTTCGCCGCCGCCGATCCCCAGCCCCTTCCTCTGGCCGACCGTGAACCCGGCGATGCCGGCGTGGCGGCCGAGGACATGACCCGCCGCGTCGACGATGTCGCCCGGCTCGGCCGCCTCCGGGCGCAGCCGCGCGACGACATCCGCGTAGGAACCGTGCGGCACAAAGCAGATGTCCTGGCTGTCCGGCTTGGCGGCGACCGGCAGCGCGAGGTCGCGCGCAATCTCGCGCGTCTCGGCCTTCGCCAGGCCGCCCAGCGGAAAGCGCAGAAAGGCGAGTTCGTCGCGCGTCGTGCGCGACAGGAAATAGCTCTGGTCGCGCGACGGGTCGCGGGCGCGGTGCAGTTCCGGCCCGTCCGGCCCCGCGACGCGCCGCGCGTAATGACCGGTCGCCAGCGCCGCGGCGCCGAGATCGCGCGCCACCCCCAACAGGTCGCGGAATTTGATGCGCTCGTTGCAGCGGATGCACGGAACCGGGGTCTCGCCGCGGCCGTAAGTGTCGGCGAAATCGTCGATGACCGCGCGGCGAAAGCGGTCCTCATAATCGAGCACGTAATGCGGGATGCCGAGGCGCTGGGCGACAAGGGCGGCGTCGCGCACGTCGCGGCCGGCGCAGCAGGCGCCCCGGCGCCCCACCGCCGCGCCGTGATCGTAGAGCTGCAACGTGATGCCGACGACGTCGCAGCCGGCGCGGGCGAGCAGCGCCGCGACGACCGACGAATCAACCCCGCCCGACATCGCGACGACGATGCGGGCGCCGGCCGGAGCATCCGGCAGATCGAGATCGTCGAGGAGCCCGTCGATCATCGCGCTGCCGCGAGGCTCATCTGCCAGAAGGCGGCTTCGAGCCGGGCCGCCGCCGTAAAGCATCGGGCGAGCGCCGGAAAGCGCCCGTCGCCGCCGCGCCGCGCGAACTGGTCGTCGAGCGCCGCCGCCGCGTCCCGCGCGAGGGCCTGATAGTCGGCGCCGGCATACATGGCGAGCCACTCGCGGTAGGGATTGCCGTCGAGCCGCGTCAAGGGATCGGCCATGCGCTCGCGGGCGATCTCGGCATAGCCGACGATGCAGGGCGCCAGCGCGACTTCGAGATCGAGGCGGTCGCCGGCGAGGCCGCGGTCGAGCACAAAGCGGGTGTAGGCGACCGTTTCGAGCGCTTCCGGCTCGGCCGCCAGCGCCGCTTCCGACAGGCCCCAGCCGTGGCAATAGGCGACATGCAGCCGCGACTCGACATCGAGCGTTGCGGCGACCAGCGCCTGCGCCCGGCGCATCTCGCAGAGCGTGTCGGACTTGTAGACCGCGAGGCCCCAGGCGCGGGCGAACTGCACGAGAAACAGATAATCCTGCACCAGATAGCGGCGGAAGGCCGCCGCGGGCAGATCGCCCTGCGCGAGGCGCAACACAAAATCATGCCGCGTATAGGCCGGCCACGCGGCACCGGCGGCGGCCGCGAGGCGCTGAAACAGAGCGCCGGCCATCACCCCAGCAGCAGGTTGCGGGTACTGGCGGGCAGCCGCACGGTCAGCCCGTCCAATTCCTCGGTCATGACGATCTGGCAGCCGAGGCGCGAGGTCGCGGTCAGGCCGAAGGCGAGGTCGAGCATGTCCTCTTCGTCCTCGCTCGCCTCCTTGAGCAACTCGTACCATTCCGGGTCGATGATGACGTGGCACGTCGAGCAGGCGAGCGAACCCTCGCAGGCGCCCTCGATGTCGATGTCGTTCCTATGCGCGATCTCCAGCACCGACAGCCCAAGCGGCGCGTCGACATCGCGCCTGGTGCCGTCGCGCTCGATGAACACCATCCTCGGCATCGCGGCGCTCATGCAGCGGCGGGGCGCGGCGCCAGGTCCTCGGCGAGCGTCGCGGCGACCAATGCCGGCGCCGCGCCGGCGGCGATGTCGGCCGGTGCGAGAACCCGCAGCAGGGTCAGCCCGGCCGCACCCGCAGCATTGTGCAGCCGCGCCGCGAACGCCCTGCCGGTGGGCGCGGCGACGACGACGGCGTGGGTTGCCGGCTGCGCCAGCGCGCGCTCGGCCCGCAGCCGGGCGCCCTCGAACAGCTTCTGCCATTCTTCCGGTGCGGCGTTCGGTGCGGGCACCGCGAGATCGAGGGCAAAGCCGTCGCGGTCAGCAAGCACGAGCGCATTGCCGCCGACCGCGACCGCGACCGCAGCCTGTGCGCCGCCGATATCGATGCCGATCGCGACGCCTGCGAGGTCCGGGTCGGCCGGCGCGCCATCCGGTTCTTCGATCTGAAACAGCTTCATCGCGTCATTCGCACCAAGATCGCCAATAAGCTCACACGTGGAAGCTTTCACCGCAGCCGCAGCGGCCCTTTTCGTTCGGGTTGCGGAACACAAAGCCGGATTGCAGCTTTTCTTCGACATAGTCCATCTCGGTGCCGAGGATGAACATGATCGCCTTGGGATCGACGAGGATCGTGACACCCTTGTCCTCGACGATCTCGTCGAATTTGCCCTTTTCGTCGGCGTATTCGAGGGTGTAGCTGAGGCCCGAGCAGCCGCGCGCCCGGACGCCCACCCGCACGCCGACCGACGGCTTGCCGCGCCGTGCGAGCAGCGCCTGGATGCGCCCCGCCGCCGCATCGGTCACGATCATCGCCTGCTTTGCCGCCATCGCACCGGTTCTCCCCAACCTGCCCGACTCTATGTAGGAAGCGGCGCGGCGTCCGCCAGCCTTCTCATGCCGCTCGGCGCGCCGTCCGCCCTGCCAGCGCCGTCCACGCCGCGAGAAAATGGTCGATGTCGTCGTCGCGCGTCGTCCACCCGAGACTGACGCGGATCGTACCGGCGGCAACATCGGGCGGCAGCCGCATTGCCGCCAGCACGTGGCTCGGGCCGACCTTGCCCGACGAACAGGCCGCCCCGGCGCTGACCATGACCCCGGCCAGATCAAGCGCGATGACCTGCGTCTCGGCCGCGATGCCGGGCAACGCCAGGGCGCTCGTGTTGGGCAGCCGCGGTCCTTCGCCGCCGATGACGCGCGCGCCGCGAACCGCCGCCAGCGCCGCGGCTTCGAGCCGGTCGCGCAGCTGCCGCACCCGGTCATACTCGGCCAGGCCGGCAAGCGCCGCCTCGGCCGCCGCGGCAAAACCGGCAATGCCGACAAGGTTTTCGCTGCCGGCGCGGCGGCCGCGCTCCTGGCCGCCGCCGCGGATCATCGGCGCGAGGTCTGCGCTGCCGGTGACGATCAGCGCGCCGATGCCGGGCGGGCCGCCGAGCTTATGGGCCGACAGGCTGACGAGATCGGCGCCGATGTCGGCGGCCGCGAGGCTGATCTTGCCGGCTGCCTGGATCGCGTCGCAATGGAACAGCGCGCCGTGGGCATGGGCAATCTCGGCGATGGCGGCGACCGGCTGGAGGATGCCGGTCTCGTTGTTCGCCAGCATGACCGAGACGATGGCCGGCCGCCGATCGGCGGCAAGCAGCGCCGCGAGCGCGGCGATATCGACGATGCCGTCGCGACCGACCGCGATTGGTTCGGCCGCGGGCACCGCCTGCAGCACCGAACCGTGCTCGACGGTCGAGACCAGCACCCGCGCGCGGCCGCTGCCGAGGAGCGCCAGATGATTGGCTTCGCTGCCGCCGCTGACAAACACGACGCCGTCCGGGTCGGCGCCGACCAGCGCGGCGACGGCGGCGCGCGCGGCTTCGACCGCGTGTCGCGCGGCGCGGCCCCAGCGGTGCACCGAGGAGGCGTTGCCGCATTGCGCCATTGCCGCGCACATCGCGGCCGCGGCTTCCGGACGCAGCGGCGTCGTCGCATTCCAATCGAGATAGGTTTCGCGCAGCGTCATGCGCCATCAATTATCCCGGCACGACCGGCACGACCAGCAGGAAACCGTTCAGCATCATCAGAAAGCCGCCCGCTGCCAAGAGGCCGCTGACGCCCAAGAGCGCCGGCGAAGCGGCGACGATCGCGACCGATCCCAGCACGACCGCGATCTGGTAGAGCGCTTCGGCATATTCGAAATTCGGCACCTGTGCCGCGGCATGGTCGCGCGCGGCTTCCCAGCGCCGTGCCTTGGCCAGCAGTTCCCGCTTGCCGTTGCCGGCTTTCGGGTCGCTTTCGTTATGCGCCGCGGTATCGCGGTAGCGTTTGACGAGAGCGGCGGCCGCGGCGCGCGCCTCCGGCGACAGGGCGGGTGTGGCCGCCGCCAGCCAGTCGAGTTGGTCGGCGGCAATCCGGTAATCGGTCTGGCGCAGGTATTTCGCCTGATAGAACGCAAACGTGTCCGACGCGTGGATGTTGGCGTTCAGCATCTCCTTGGTCGCGTTGGCGCCGCCGAGCGTGGCGATCGCCAAGAGCATCGCGACAACACCGACAAAGATGGCGGTCAGCCGCCGGAACCACTCGTGCTCCTCGGCCTCATGCTGATGCGGTTCGGCGTGTTCGTGGATGTGCTCGGCGATCTCGTGCGCTTCCAAAAGCGGCTCCTCTCTCTCAGGGCGGTGCCTCGGCCGGGCGCGGGGCGGGCAAGGCGCGCCGGCAGCGCGGCCGCGGAAATCCGCTCGACCGGGAACGGCCGACAATCTAGCATGGGGCGGCCGTCGGTCGCGAGCACCGGCTGCCGTGCCGCGGCGCCGGCCGTGAACGGCGTGGACGGGGACACATCCGCCGGCGATGGATTTACACGCGCTCCTCTCCGTGAACGGCGCCGCTTTCTACGTCGGCGTGTTCGCGTGGACCTTTCTTGAAGGGGAGACGATCGTCCTCCTTTCCGGGTTCGCGGCGGCGCAAGGGCTGGTCGATCCGCTGCTGCTGACGCTCGCGGCCGGGCTCGGCAGCTTTGCCGGCGACCAGTGCTATTTCTGGCTCGGCCGACAGTTCGGCGTCCCGCTGCTCGCTCGCTTTCCGCGCTGGCGTCACGGGGTCGATGCCGCGCTGTCGTGGCTCGAGCGCTATGACGCCGGCTTTATCCTGGCGTTCCGTTTCATCTATGGCGTGCGCAACCTCTCCTCGTTCGCGTTGGGGCTCAGCACGGTCCGTGCCAACCGCTTTTTGTGGCTCAATTTCGTCGCCGCCGCTCTGTGGGCGGCGAGCTTTGTGGCGATCGGCTATTTCCTTGGCCACGAGCTGCGCTGGATGCTCGCCGACGTCGCCCGTTCGATCAAGCTGGTCATGCTCGGCGTCTTTGTCGCGATCGCCGGCGGCGTGGGGCTGCTGCACCGCTTGCATCGGCGGCGCCGGCAGCGGGTGCCGGACGGCGCCGACGCCGTATTGCCGCCGAGCTGATCCCCTTCAGACGAGCGCGATCGGGCTGCCGATCGCGAGGCCGAGAAGCCGGTCGGCGCGGCCGCGATTGACCGCGATCTCGACCAGCCCGTTCGAATTGACATACCACAACGGCGCCCCGGCCGGCGCGGCGGCGAACACCGGGGCGTGCCGGATCGTCTGCCCGCCGGCGACGAGCTGTGCCGATTCGGACACGCATCGGCCGCGCAGCCCGGTCATCGCGTTGCCGTAATGGTCAACATAGACGATCTCGGCGAGATCGTCGGGCCAATCGGGACAGGCCGGCGGCCCGATCGCGTGGCCCAGTGCGCCTGGCGGCTCATGCCGCGCGAGGCGCGCCGCCACCGGGGCGAACAGGTCGCGGCCGTGAAAGCTGGCCGACAATGCCGCCGGGCGCCACGCGATCTCCCAGCAGCGCGGCGCGATCGAGCGGCGCCGCACCAGTTCGAACAGGCCATTGTCCGGCCCGACGTAAAACCGGCCGGCGGCTTCGAGGACGAGGCCGCGGCGGGCGCTGCCGACACCGGGATCGACGACGCAAAGAAAGACGCTGCCGACGGGAAACCACGCCGCGTAGGCGGCGAGCAGATAGGAGGCCGGCTTCGGCGCTGCGGTCGGCGCGTCGGCGAACAGCGAGATGACCGGCACGTCTGCCGCCATCTGCTGCAACACCGCATTCATCTGGCCGGTATACGGGCCCGCCAGACCGAAATCGGTGAACAGCACGATCATCGCCTGACTATGCCGCGGCACGCCGCGGCGCGGCAAGGGCGCCGGCAAACGGCATCCATCGCACAAATCGCGTTCGTTTAACGAAACCTGTACGACCCCGCGTCGATGGCGGCATCTCGGCTGGGCATTGCTTGCAATTATTATCGAGGTTTGCGTATCGTCGGGGCGAGCGGGGGATTGAGCCAAGGGGGAACCGGTGAAGAAATGCGTATGGGCGCTCGCGTCGCTGGCGCTGGTGACGATCGCGGCGGCGCCGCCCGGCCGGGCGGCGCACCGCTGCGCCCTGTCGAGCACGGCCGAAGCGGAGCAGGCGATCCGCTATCTGACCGACCTGATGGTCGCCAGCTCGGCCTGCCGCAACACGGTCTACGCCGAGTTTGCGCTGCGCAACCGGGTGCAGATCATCCGTTATCAGCGGGCGATGATCCGGCATCTGCACGGCACCGGCGCGTTCGACCGCTGGGACACGACGCTCGCCAACGAGGCGGCCGAGCGCCAGGCGACGGTGCCGCCGGCGCAGTTCTGCCGCGCGGCGCAGCCGCTGCTCCAGCAGGCGGCCGCGCTCGATGCCAGCGGCTTCCGCGCCTACGCATCGGCCCGCGCAGCCTCGGCCGACCCGTCGCCGCGCTGCCGCCGCTGACCGCTCGGCGTCGCTGCAACAGCGCGACGCCGGCACCGGCGAACGCCGCCGATGCGACGGCCTTGCCCTGACTGCGCCGGCAACTCGGGCAACAATCGCCATATCGCCTTAACCACCACTGGATCCCGTCAAGCTGAGCTTCCGGCGGAGCCGACGTTCCGCTACTCTTCGCGCATAACGGGAGCAACGGCGATGCGATTTCGTTGCAGGGCCATCATGGCGGGTGGCATGGCCGTGGGGTTGCTGATGGAAACGATCGGCGGTGCCCGGGCCCAGCAGGGAGTCGTCCGTTCTGCCATCCAACTTCCGGGCCCTCCGCCAGAACGGCTCAAAGACTTGGATTGCAAGAGGCTGCAGGTGTTACGAGGATCAGTAATGAATATGAACAGTACCCTTGTCCGGGAGGCAAATATCAATTCAATAGAATTGATAAATTTTGAGCAACAATCGTCGGCTGCGCATTGCGACAATGGCAATAACTTAACGCCAAGTTCGGCCTGCCATTACATTATGTCTCAGATCGCAGATCTCGAAGCACAAATTCAAAATACAACTTCTGATTTTAATGTGCTGAGTGAATATAATGTTCACATTGACAACGCAGCGAAGGTCAAAGATTGTTCCTTTGAACAACAATAGACACCGATAACGAATGATCGAAGGTTGGTTTGTCGACCGGATGTTGGATCGTGTCATCGTCGGCGCGGCGACGCTATCCTGACGCGTCGCAGCAGCGCGAAGCACGCCAGATCAAATCTCGATCTGGCCGCCCAGTTCGACGACCCGGTTGGGCGGGATGCGGAAGAATTCGGTGGCGTCGAGCGCGTTGTTCGACATCAGCATGAACAACCCGCGACGCCAGCGCGACAAGAGTGGCCGGCGCCGGCTCGGCACCAGCTTTTCGCGGCCGATGATGAACGAGGTTTCCATCATGCTGAAGCGGAACTGCTGCAACCGCATCTGCGCCAGGGCGCGCAGCAGGTTCGGCTCGTCCATAAAGCCGTACCAGACCAGCACGGTGAAAAAGCCCTTGCCGAGATCGCGGATCTCCAGCCGCTCGTCGTCGGGAACATGCGGTTCGTCGCGGGTCACGACGCTCATCAGCACGATCCGCTCGTGCAGTACCTTGTAATGCTTCAAGGCGTGCAGCAGCACGGTCGGCACCTGATCGATGTCGCGCGTCATGATGACCGCGGTACCCGCCACCCGCGGCGGATGGTCCGGCTGGATGCCGTCGAGAAAGACCTCGACCGGCAAGGCGTCGCGGCCGCGTCGCTCGGTGAGGATGGCGCGGCCGCGCCACCACGTCGACATGATGCCGAACATGACGCCGGCGATCATGACCGGAACCCACCCGCCCTCGATGATCTTCAACAGGTTGGCGGACAGGAAGGTCAGATCGATCAGCAGAAAGAAGCCGAACACGGCGCCCGCCGCCCACCGGCTCCAGCCGATCGAGCGCATGTAGACGAACGCAAGTCCGGAGGTGATGACCATCATGCCGGTGACCGCGATGCCGTAGGCGGCGCCGAGGCTGTCGGACGTCTGAAAGCCGATGACCAGCGCGACGATCGCCACCAACAGGCCGCTGTTGATTTTCGGCACATAGACCTGGCCGATCTCCTGCTCCGATGTGTGCAAGATCTGCAGGCGCGGCAGATAGCCCAGCTGGATCGCCTGGCGGGTGATCGAGAACGCCCCCGAGATGACCGCCTGCGAGGCGATGATCGTCGCCACCGAGGCGAGCCCGACAAGCGGATAGAGCGCCCACGACGGCACCATGTTGTAGAACGGGTTCTGCAGCGTCGTGGCGTCCGACAGCAGCACCGCGCCCTGCCCGAAATAGTTCAGCAACAGCGCCGGCAGCACGAGGTAGAGCCAGGCGATGCGCAGCGGCTGGCGGCCGAAATGCCCCATGTCGGCATAGAGCGTCTCGGCCCCGGTCACTGCCAGGAACACCGCGCCGAGCATGACAAAGCCCGGCCACGGGGCGCCGAGCAGCAGGGCGATCCCGTACCACGGATTAAGCCCCAGCAGGATTTCCGGGTGCTGCGCGATGTCGGCGGCGCCGATCAGCGCCAGCACCACAAACCATAACAGCATGATCGGCCCGAACAGGCCGCCGACCGCGGCCGTGCCGCGCCGCTGCACGAGGAACAGGCCGATCAGCAGCGCGAGCGATATCGGCACGACATAGGGATCGAAGATCGGCGTCGCGATCTTCAGCCCTTCGACCGCGCTCAACACCGAAATCGCCGGCGTGATGACCCCGTCGCCGTAAAACAGCGCGGCGCCGACCAGTCCCGCTGCCATGATCCACCATCGCGACCGCGCCGCGGCGACGCTGTTGCGCAGGGTCAATGCGGTGAGCGCCAACAGCCCGCCCTCGCCGCGGTTGTCGGCGCGCATGATGACGACGACGTATTTGATCGTGACGACGAGGATCAGCGACCACGTGATCAGCGAGATGACGCCAAGGATCGCTTCGCGACTGACCTCGCCGAATTCGTTCAGCGACAGCCGCACGGCGTAGAGCGGCGAGGTGCCGATGTCGCCATAGACGACGCCGAGTGCAGCGATCGTCAAAGCCCGCAGGCTGTCGTGGGCGAGGGCTTTGCCGCCGCCGGCGTCGCCGGCGGCCGGCTCGGTCAGTGACGGCGGGCGGGGCGGCTGGTCGTCCATCAATTTCTACAGTCGACTCCCGTTTGAAATCGAGCGAAACGTTAAAGAGCGTGGGGTATTCAAGCCGCGCGGTATAGAGATCCGGTTAACGCCGGGCAAGAACCGCGATTGCCGCGGCGGCCAAAACCGAATTGCCGCCCGGCGTCCGGCACGGTCGACGCGCGAACGCGCCGCCGAGCCTGTCGCAATGTACCCGCAGCGCCGCAGGAATGCGCGGAAGAGATGCAGCCGGAGCGCCGATTCGCCGCCGGTTGCCGCCGCCGCGTTGCGCGCGCAAGCCGATTAGTTTCGATATTTCAGAAAGTTGCTCGGGCCGGCCGCAGGCCGCTTGGCGAATCGGGTATGCTCGTTGCAACAGGCAGGGGCGCATCAGCGTTCGGCGCCACCGCCGGCGCCCGCCGTTGCCGCCCGATTGTCGACGCGCGACGCTCGCCTCTGCACGCAGTGTGACGGACCTTCACGCACCATCGGACGACGGCATCTCGGGAAGCGCAGCGCCCTATCGCCGCCTCGCCGGCTGCATCCTCGCCGCTGCGACCGAGCGCGCCGGGTTCGTCGTCGTCACCGGAGCGCCGCTGAACGCTCGGCGGTCGTTGGTGCGGGCAATTGCCGAGACGGCTGCCGGGTTTCAGGTCGTTGAAATCGCGCCCGGCGGCAGCGGCCATCTCGCCGCTCCGCCTTCCGGCAAGAATGCTGCCGCCTCGGGCGCGGCAGCAACCCCGCTGTTTGTCATCGACGACGCGGCGCAATCGTCGAGCGAGGGGCTGCGCGAGATCTGCGAGAACGCGCCGCTGTCGCGCGAATGGGCGGCGATGCTGTCGGTGCGGGCCGTGCTGATCACCCGCTTTGCCGTCGCCGAACTGGCGTTTCTGGAACCGCGGATCACGGCGCTCATTCCGTTCGCCGAAGCCGGCGCCGGCGGCGAGCGAGCCGCTTCGACGCCGGCCGGAAGCCCGCGCCGGGCCGGGTCCGACGAGCCCGCAGCGACGGGCCGCCGGCGCGCCGGGGGCAACGCCGGAGGCGGCGATGCGGCGCGGCAATCCTCGACCACCGGGCGATCGGTCCGCCACGACCTGCGGCCCTATGCGCTCCTTGTCTATCTCGCCATCGTCGGCGCGCTGACCGGCTGCTTTCTGGCGCTGCAGGGTCGCAGCGATGCCGGCAGCCGACCGCCGCCGCGCGTCGTCGCCGCCGCCGCGCGACCGTCCGACAACGGCCCCGCACGCGGCCTCGCAACCCCGCCGATCCAGTCGGCTCGGTGAGCATCAAATGATTGAAAAATCGCGATAAATTGCGTTCCAGGCCGGCCGGCGGCGATTGCCGTCGGCAGGGCCAGCTTGTACGCTTGCGTTGCCGGCATTGTTTCGGGTATACCCGTCGGCGGAATTTTCGAATTTTGTCAAGTCGAGCGATGCGACCTGTCCGCACCACCTTCCGCAAACCCGGATTGCCGCGCGGCGCGACCAACTCGGTGTGGCGCGATGGCGGCGATTCCGGGTTTGCCAGCCGTCTTGATCTGCCGCTTGCCTGGGAGGCGCTCGACGGTCCGCCCGCGGAAGCGATGCGCGACGCGACGCGGCAGGCGAACGCCGCCAATCTGGCGCTTCTGCTGCACGGCGTCGACATCCTGGCCTCGCCGCGCGTTGCCGACGAGCAGTTGGACGAAGCGCTGGCGCCGATCCGCACCACGCTCGACATCGTCGTCGCGATGCTGGCACGGCTGTCCTATCGCAGCGTCGACCTGCCGCCCTGCTGCTATATCGAACTCGGCGAGCGCCAGGTCGCCTGGTTGGCCGATCGCCCGCTGCAGCCGGGCACCTGGCTGCGCATCGCCATCTACTTCGACGCGACGTTTCGCGAACCGATCGTCGTTTTCGCAAAGGCGACCGGCTCGACCGCGCTGGCCGGCGGCCAATGCCGCAACGAGGCCGAGCTGGAGACCATCGCGGGGCCAATCCTCGACGATCTCGCGCGCCTGGCGCTGCTGGTCCAGCGGCGCCAGCGCTCGCGACGCGACACCGGCGTGAGTGAGAGAGCGACATGGTAGAAGCAATCGGCGCGATGCAGAGCATCCTTTCCGAGCTGGCCTCGCTCGCCGGCGCGGCGAGCGCGCCCGACGCAACCCTGTCCCAGGCGACGACGAATTCGGGCGGCGGCTCATTCGCCGGGCTGTTCGAGGCCGCGCTCAACCGGCTGGACGGCGCTGTCTCCGGCGCCGCTTCCAAGGCAGGAGATTTCGCGGCCGGCGGCACCGACATGCCGCTGAGCGATGTCATGGTCTCGCTGGAAAAGGCCAATCTGGCGATGCAGTTGGCGAGCAATGTCCGTGACAAGGTCACCGCCGCCTACACCGATGTCATGAACATGCAGATCTGACCAACGGCGGATCGGCAAGCCATGGCCCTCTCCGACCTGACAGCGCTGCTGCCCAAGGCCGTTCGCGATCGGATCGAGCCGATGCTGCGCGGCGGCTCGCGCAATCTGACGCTGGCGGGTGCCGCACTCGCCGTCGCCGCGGCGATCGTTGGTGTGCTGTGGTCATGGAATTCATCCTACGGGGTGCTCTACGCCGGTCTGTCGCCGGCCGAAGGCGGGCAGGCGATCGCCGATCTGCAGAAACTCGCCATTCCCTATCGCACCGCGCAGGACGGCCGGGTGATCATGGTGCCGAGCGACGATCTTGGTCGGGCCCGGCTGGAATTGGCGCTGCGCGGCGTGCCGAAGCAGAACGGCGACCAATGGGCGTTGCTCGACAATGAAAGCCTCGGGGTCAGCCCGTTCGTCGAGCAGGTGCACTACAACCGCGCGGTCGAGAGCGCGCTGTCCCGCACGATCGGCCAGGTTAACGGCGTCGTGTCGGCGAGGGTGACGCTGGCGCTGCCCAAGAACACCGACTTTCTCGGCGACGAGCCGAAGCCGAGCGCCTCGGTCATGCTGCGGCTGATGCCCGGGGTCGAGCTGGCGGCGACGCAAGTCGACGGGATTGCCGGGCTCGTCGCGGCCAGCGTCCCCGGCCTCACGCGCGATCGCGTCACGATCGTCGACCAGACCGGCAAAGTGCTCAGCCAGGATGGGCAGAACGGCCTGCAGGCGATCCCGCAGCAGCTGGACATCACCCGCGATGTCGAGCAGCGCTACGAACGCTCGGTCGCCGACCTGCTGACGCCGGTGTTGGGAAGCGGCAATTTCCGTGTTTCGGTCGATGCCGACATCGATTTTTCGCGCGCCAAGGAGAGTTCGATCCGCTACGGCGCGGGTCATATTTTGAGCGAGGATGAAACGATCCATCCGCCGGGCGAGATGACGGAGGCGCCGATCGGCATTCCCGGGGCGCTGTCGAACAAGCCGCCGCCGGCGCCGGTCATCGCGCCGACCCCGCCGCCCTCCGCCGCTGCCCCGGCGGGCGGTGCGGCAACGCCGAACGCCGCGCCGAAGCCGAAGACCGCCGAAAAGCCGGCGCTGCCCATGCCGCCGCCGATCCCGGATACCCACCGCACGACCAATTACGATCTCGATCACACCGTCGAATATCTCGAACATCCATCGTGGACGCTGCGGACCCTCGACGTTGCCGTGCTGATCAACCACCCGCCGGGCAAGCCGCTGCCGAGCGCGTTCGTGCAGTCGATCAGGATGCTGGTCACATCGGCCGTCGGCGTCGGCCAGGATCGTCACGTCGCGGTTGTCGACCTGCCGTTCAACGGCGTTGGGGAAGGCTTCATCGCCGGGCCGGGCGCGTGGTGGACCCGCCCCTGGGTCGCCGTCGTCGCGCAGAACGCGATGCTGACGCTCGGCGGCCTGGCGCTGTTGTTCGGCGGGCTCCTGCCGCTGCTGCGGCGGCTCGATGCGCGGCGCTTGGCGGCGGCCGCGGCGGGCGGGCTCGGGCCGGCCGCCATCGCCGACGCGGGCGGGCCGCGGCCCGCCGTTCTGCCGCGGGTGGTGGCCGGCACAGCCTTCCGACCGACCGTCTCCAGCGCCGATCCCGAAACCGTACGCAACCTCGTCGTCAGCGAACCGGATCGCACCGCACAGGTGATTAAGGAGTGGATCGCCCGTGACCGAAATCGCCTCAAGCAAGCCAGTTAATCTCAGTGACATTGAGAAATCCGCGGTGCTGCTGATGTCGATCGGGCAGGACGCCGCGGCGGAGGTCGTCAAGTCGCTGTCGCAGCTTGAGATCAACCAGCTGGCCATGGCGATGGCGCGGATTTCGGACGTGCCGCAGGAGGCGGCGCAAACCGTGCTGCGCGAATTTGTCGATGTGCTGACGCGCGACGGCCTCGCCGGCATCGACGGCGAGGAGTATCTGCGCGGCGTCCTCGACAAGGCGCTCGGTCCCGAGCGCGCCGGCCGTCTGCTCGAGCGACTGAAGCTCGGGGACTATTCGGCCGGCCTCGACGCGATGCAGACGCACGATCCGCGGGCCCTCGCCGATCTGATCAAAACCGAGCATCCGCAGATCATCGCGATGATCTTTGCCTATCTCGAACCCGAGCAGGCGCAGGGTCTCATCCAACATCTGCCGGACGAGGTCGTCGACCAGGTGATCCCGCGCCTGGCGATGCTCGATACGATCCCGCCGGCCGCGATCCGCGAACTGAACGAATCGCTGGAGGAACTCCTGGCCGGCGACGTCGGGCGCGGCCCGGTCGCCGTCGGCGGCATCGATGCGGCGGCCAAAATCCTCAACCGGATGGACAACAACCGTGCCCAGCGCGTCCTGGAGGTCGTCGGGGAGATCGATGCCGAGGTCGCCCAGACGCTCGCCGACCGCATGTTCATCTTCGAGGACCTGGTTGCGGTCGACGATCGCAACTTCCAGGTGCTGCTGCGCGCGGTCGATCAGAAGCTCTGGGCAACGGCGCTGAAAGGGGCAAGCTCGGCGCTCCAGGACAAGGTGTTGCGCAACCTGTCGCAACGCGCCGCCGACATGCTGCGGGAAGAGGCCGAAGCGCGCGGGCCGATGCGCCTCGCCGAAGTCGAGGCGGCGCGCAAGGAGGTCCTGACGGCGGCGATGGCGCTCGAGCGCGAGGGCAAGGTCATTCTGCGCAGCGTGCCGGGCGATATGGTGGCGTGAGGCCGAGGATGCTGACGACACGCGCGATTGCGGCAAACCGCACGGCCGGCGAGGGGGTGCGCCGGGGCGATGCAGCGGCACCCGCCCGCAGCGCCGGCGATTCCGGCGGCTTTCTCGCCGCGTTCGTCATGGCGAGCGAAGCCGCGCGCGCGCCGCCAACGGCACAGCCGACAACCGCACGATCGCCGATGGCCGAGCCGACAACGACGCAAGAGGACAGCGCCGACGGGGATGCCGCCGTCGACGGCGCGCCGCCGACCGCCTCACCCCCGGGGCGGCGTGATGGCGCTGTCATGCGCCGGCTGGTTTCGCCGGACGTCGCCGGGTTGCCGGCCGCGGCGCCGGGGCCGACCGCGACCACGCCGGAACCCGGCACGTCGAGGCCGGCGAGCGTGAAGGGCCAGTCGTCGAGCCACGATAGCAACCGCGATTTGCGGCATCCGCCGCAGCCCGTCGCTGCCGGCGCGATTGTCGCGGCGGCCCAAGCCGTCGTCCCGGCCGCGATAATGACGCCCGGCGCGTCGGCGGCCGGCTCGCGAACATCGGCCGTGCCCGGATCGCCGGGTGCGCCTGCCGATCCCGGAGACGCCGCGGCTCGGGCCGCGCAGGGCACGCGAAGCAATGCGCCGACAGGCGACAGTGCGCTGGCATCGACAGGCGGCAGCGCGGTGCGCGCCCCCGGTCCCACCCCCGCGGCGGGCATCGCCGCGGCGGCGAACAATACGAATGTTCCGGCGCCCGCGGCGGTCGCCGACATTGCCGGCGCAGCGGTCGCAGGCCCGGCGCCGACGACGGCCGTCGCGTCCGTCGATGGCAGCGGCGGGCCGGCCGTGGACGGGCGCTCGCCGGCGCCTTCCGCGGCTGCCGGCAATAGTGGCGGGCAAGTCTCCGCCTCGCGGCTGTCGCCGCTGCAGTTCCCGCCGCTTCGCGCGGCGCCGCCGGCAACCGCGCCGGCCGGAACGGTTTCCGCCGGCCCAGCTGTGCCGCCGCTCGGCGGGGTGGCTGTCGGCGCGGCGCCGGCGCGGCCGGCCGTACGATCCGGCGACGACGGCGGGTTCGGCGCCGCGCTGTCGGGCGCCGGCGCGGGCGGGGTGGGGCTGGCGGCGACTGCGGCCTCGGTGGTTACGCCCGCCGCGCCCTCGCAACCCGGAACGGCCGGTCCGGATGCGGATGCGGCGGGGCTGGCCGAGCAGGTCGCGCACCATTTGGTCGGGGCGCTCGGTGCGGGCCAGATGGAGGTCATGCTGCGGCTGCACCCGCCCGAACTCGGCGAACTCAACGTGCGCCTCCAGGTCGCCGGACACGAAGTATCGGCGTGGTTCGATTCGCCGCTGCCGCAGGTCCAGCAGGTGCTGAGTCAGGGCATGGGGCAATTGCAGGCCGGCCTGGCGAATGCCGGCTACAACCTGAACGGCGCCTGGGTCGGCGGTGACGCGTGGACGCCGCGCGGCCGCACGGCGCCAGTCGCGGCGCGGCCGACGCGCCTACCCGGCGCGATGCGAGTGGAGGCGGCGCCCGGAACGGGGTCGCCGACGGCCGGCCGCGGAGTGAGCCTCTATGTCTGATGCGCCGCCCGCCGCCCCCGCCATCCGGCCCTACCTGTTCTTCGACGAGCGGCGGCCAAAGCGCACCTGGATGCCGGCACTGGAGGCGATCAACGAGCGGTTTGCCCAATACTGCCGCGCGGCGCTGTTGCAGCATCTGCAGCCGCCGCTCGAAATCGAGCCGCAATTCGCGATCGAGGTGGTCAAGCAGGCGGAGTTTCTCGATCGCCTCCCGGCGCCCAGCCATCTGACGCTGGTCGCGCTGAAACCGATGAGCGGCACGATCCTGATCGCGGCCGAGCCCGACCTGGTCGGCATCATCGTCGAGAGCCGGTTCGGCGGCAGCGGACGCCTGCCCATCGCCGCGGTTCCCAACCGGGAATTCGCGCCGATCGAGCAGCACGCGATGAGCCGCGTCGTCGTCCGGCTGCTCGATCAGCTGGCGGCGGCCTGGAAGCCGGTCGCGACGATCATGCCGGAGATCGTGCGGTACGAGACAAAGCCGGCGTTCGCCGCCATCGCCGCCTCGACCGACCTCATCATCGTCAACAACTTCGAGGTCAAGATCGCCAACGGCAGCGGCAGGCTGACGATCGCGATCCCCTACCAGCTGCTGCACCCGCTGCACGACCGTCTGATGGCCGGCAGCGGCGAACGCGCGGTCGCCCGCGATGAAGCCTGGTCGGACGATTTGCGGATCGGCGTCGCGGCTGCGGCGATGCCGCTCAACGTCGAACTGGCGGCGATCGAAATGACGGTTCGCGAGTTTCTCGGTCTGCGGCCGGGCAGCGTGTTCGAGATCGTCCGCCCCGACAGCGTGACGGTGCAGGCGCTCGGTGTGCCGCTGTTCCGCGGGCGCTGGGGCCGTCACGGCCGCAAGATCGCGGTGCGCGTCGAGGCACGGCTGCCGGCCGCGTCTCG
>DATJUL010000461.1:0-6248 GCA_035502295.1 Allostellaceae bacterium
CGGCGATCGCGCCGGCCGCGCTGTTTGCCGCCGGCAGCGCCGCCAACGCCGACCGGGCATTGATCGAGGCGGCGCACCTGCTGGGCGCCGCCGATCGCGACCTGACCCGGCCGTCGGCGCTGCGGGCATTGCGCGTCGGACTTCTCGGCGGCGCGGCCGGCGCCCTCGCGGCCGCCGCGACGCTGGCCGCGCTCGGCCCCGCCGCCGTCCTCGTGCAGCCCGCGCTGCCGGTCGGCGAGGCGCTGGCCGATTGGCGCAATTGGGCGATCCTCGCCGCCGTCGCGCTCGCCGCCGGGCTGATCGCCGCCGTCGCCGCGGCAGCCGGCCTGCGCCGCCGGCTGCTCCGCCTGCCGTAAACCGCCGTGCGCCGCCTCCCGCGATCCGCGCGCGTCATCGGAGCCTTGGCGATTGCGGCTTTTGTCGTCTGGCTTGCCGGCCTCGCCTGGTTTGTCGCGACCAGCCTGGCGATCCGCGGCAACCAGACCACCCCGACCGACGCGATCGTCGTGTTGACCGGCGGCCGGCTGCGCCTCGACGCCGGTCTCGCGCTGCTGGCCGCCGGCAGGGGCAAGCGGCTGTTCATTTCCGGCGTCAACCCGCGGATCGACCGCGGCGTGCTGCTGCGCGCGCTCGGGCGGGCGGCGGAGCGCGAGGCCTGCTGCATCGTGCTCGGCCACCGCTCCGACGACACGTTCGGCAACGCCGCGGAGACCGCGGACTGGATGCGCCGCGAGGGGTATACAAGCCTGCGCCTCGTGACGAGCTGGTATCACATGCGCCGCGCGCTCCTCGAATTCCGCCGGGCGATGCCGCTTCTGACGATCGTGCCGCAGCCGGTCTTTGCGCCGCGTGTCGACCCGGAGGATTGGTGGGGCCGGCACGGCGCGGTGCTGCTCGTGCTCGGCGAATACGAGAAATATCTCGCGGCTTGGCTGTGGCCGGCGCTGGCCGATGCGCCGCGGCCGCCGCCGGTGATGCGGACGACGGCACGCCGCGACGGCGCCGGAGCGGGCGCGCGATGATCTGGCTGCGTTCGCTCGCGTTCAACATCGCGTTTTATGTCATGACGATCGCGATCGGCCTCGTTGCGCTGCCGGTATTGCTCGCGCCGCGCCGTCAGGTCATGCGGTTCGGCCGCTTCTGGGCCGCCTGCGTGCTGGTTCTGCTGCGCTGGCTGACCGGGCTTTCGGGCGCGGTGCAGGGCCGCGAGCATGTGCCGGCGGGCGCCTGTCTCATCGCGATGAAGCATCAGTCGATGTGGGACACCTTGATGCTGCCGGTCGTGCTCGGCGATCCCGCGGTCGTCATCAAGCGCGAACTTCTGTTTGTGCCGTTCTACGGCTGGTACGCAGCGCGCGCCGGCTCGATTTTCATCGACCGCAGCGCCGGCGCCGCGGCGCTGCGGCGCATGGTGGCGGCGGCGCGCCGCGCGGCGGCAGCCGGGCGTCCGGTCGTGATCTTTCCGCAGGGCACCCGCACCGCCCCCGGCGCGCAGATGCCGTATCAGCCGGGGGTTGCGGCGCTCTATCAGGCATTGCGCCTGCCGCTGGTGCCGGCCGCGGTCAATTCGGGGCGCCTCTGGGGCCGCCGCGGCTTTGTGAAGCGGCCCGGCCGTATCACGATGCAGTTCCTCGAACCGATCATGCCCGGTCTCGCGCGCCGCGAGGTCATGGCGCAACTTGAAGACCGCATCGAAACCGCGACGGCGGCGCTCGAAGCCGACGCGGCAGCGCGTTCTTGACTGGACGCCTGCTGCAATGTACATGTTTTGTACCAGATCAGCCCGGATTTGTCAAGCCCGATGATCGATCCCGACGTCATCCTCGGCCACATCGACCGCGCCCTCGCCGACGCGACGATCGCGGAATTGCCCAATCATTACCGCGGCAAGGTGCGCGACAATTACGACCTGCCCGATGGCACGCGCCTCCTCGTCGCGACCGACCGGCTCAGCGCCTTCGACCGGGCGATCGCGGCGATCCCGTTCAAGGGCCAGGTGCTGACGGAAACTGCCCGGTTCTGGTTCGAGGCGACCGCCGATCTCTGCCCCAACCATGTCATCGACTATCCCGATCCCAACGTGCTGCATTGCCGGCGGCTCGCCATCCTGCCGATCGAGATCGTCGTGCGCGATTATCTCGCCGGCACAACGGCGACCTCGATCTGGTCGATGTACCGTACCGGGCGCCGCGACCTATACGGCCTGCGGTTCCCGGACGGGCTGCGGGAGAACGAGCGGTTGCCGCAGACCGTCATCACGCCGACGACGAAGGCGCCGGAGGGTGCGCATGACGAGCCGGTGACGCCCGACGAAATCCTGGCGCGCGGGCTGCTCGCTGCGGCCGAATGGCAGGAGGTGTCGCAGAAGGCGCTGGCGCTGTTCGCGCGCGGCCGCGATCTCGCGGCCCGCCGAGGTCTGATCCTCGTCGATACGAAATACGAGTTCGGCCGCGCCGGCGATGGCCGCATTCTGCTCGCCGACGAAATCCACACCCCCGACAGCAGCCGCTACTGGTTTGCCGAAACCTATCCTGAGCGTTTTGCCGCCGGCCGGCCGCCCGACAGTTTCGACAAGGATTTTCTGCGCCGCTGGGTGAGCGCCCGCTGCGACCCCTACCGCGACCCGCTCCCGCCGATCCCGCGCGAGGTCATCGCCGCGACCGCGCGGGTCTATATCGACGCCTGCGAGCGGATCACCGGCACCGCCTTCGCGCTTCCCCAGCCGGACATCCCGGTATTGCAACGCATCCGCTACAACCTGCGGCGATTTTTCGCCGCCGCCTGATCAGTGCGCCGGAACCGGCCGCCACGGCATCAGGCAGCGCTGGACATAGGGGTAATAGCCGGCCGGATTGCCGCAATAATACCAGGTGGCTGGCGCGGGCGGTGGCGGCCCTGCGGCGTATGCCGGCGGCGCGACGTACGGCGCCGGCAGCTCCGGATAGGGGTAGATCGGCGCGGGATAAAACGCCCAGTCAAAGCCGGGCGCGATCCACCACCAGCCGTAACGGCCGCCGTGCCAGCCGTGATGCCAGTGGCCGCCGCGCCAACGGCCGAGCGGATGGCCATGAAAGCCGCCGCGATATCCGTGCTCGTGATGCTCCTGCGCCGCCGCCGGCAGCGCGAGCGCACCGACGCACAGGGCGACGATCATCGCCGCTTGGGTCGATCCGAACGGCTTGCGCTGCCTTCTTTTGTTTGACTGCTCCATTCCGCCTTCCTGTTATGCGGGCGTCAACCCGCCGCTCCGTCATGCGCCCGATCATAGCAGAAAACGCGGCGCGGCATCCCCGACGCGGTGCCGCAGCCGACGCTACCAGCCGCAATTCAATTTGCAATGGTACCAGGGCTCGTTGTAGGGATCGTAATACCACGAGGGCGGATATTTGCGCGGGGGCGGGGAATAGGTCGGCTGGCTGGCGCTTTCGGCGGCGCCCGGTGGCGCGGCGCACGGCACCGCCACGCCGTTCTGCCAGCACTGCGGCGACGCCGCCCAGGACGATGTGACCGCCGCTGCCATGATCGCGGCGGCAATGAAAAGCGCGATCTTCATCCGGGTCTCTCCTGATGGGGCCGAAGCGATAACGCGCGAGGCAGGCCGTCTTCTCCCGGTCGCAGACCCGCTCCTGCGGCTAAAATCGCCGCGCCGCGCCGCGCCGATTGACGGTAGGATGCGGCGGGTTTCCTGCGCGGTTTGCCATCGTGAACGGTTCCTCGCACATCCTGATCGACCGGGTCAGCCACCAGTACCGGCCGGCGCGCGGTCGCCCGGTGCTGGCGCTCGATGCGGTCTCGCTCGCCGTCGGCGACCGCGAGTTCGTCGCACTGTTGGGTCCCTCCGGCTGCGGCAAGAGCACGCTGTTATACCTGATCGGCGGGTTTCTGCCGGTGGAACAGGGCCAGGTGCTGGTCGAAGACCGGCCGGTTGCCGGTCCCGGCCCCGATCGCGGCATCGTGTTCCAGCATTTCGCGCTGTTCCCGTGGAAGACGGTCATGCAAAACGTGCTCTATGGCCTCGAAAAGCAGGGCGCGCTGGGGCGCGACGCGCGCCGCCGGCGGGCGCGCGAATTCATCGAGCTGGTCGGCCTCGGCGGCTTCGAGGACAGCTATCCCGCGCAGCTGTCAGGCGGCATGAAGCAGCGCGCCGCGATCGCCCGCACGCTCGCGATCGACCCACGCATCCTGTTGATGGACGAGCCGTTCGGCGCGCTCGACGCGCAGACCCGCAGCCTGATGCAGGGCGAACTCTTGCGCATCTGGCAGGCCTCCCGCAAAACCGTCATCTTCGTTACGCACGACGTGCAGGAGGCGGTGTTTCTGGCCGAGCGCATCGCCGTCATGTCGGCGCGGCCCGGCCACATCAAGGAAATCGTTGAAACCCAGTTCGACAAGGAGGACCCCGGCCTGATGCGCTCGCCGCGCTTTGTCGAGACCGTCGATCACGTGTGGGGGCTGGTGCGCACCGAGGCGGTGCTGGCCGAGCGCGCCGCCGCCGCTTCCCGCGCGGAGGCCGGCCGTGGCGCTTGAGGCAGTCGCCGCCGAGGCGGTGCGCTCGGCGCGGCTGCGCGACCGGCTCGTCGGCTCGCGCCTCGTCCTCGGGCTGTGGCGCTATCTGCCGCTCATGCTGCTGGCGCTGGCGTGGGAAGGGGCGACGCGCGGCGGCCTCATCTCGCCGCTGGTCATGCCGTCGCTCGACCGCGTCTGCGCCGCATGGTGGAGCCTGTTGGCGAGCGGCGATCTGGCGACGAACGCTTGGGTGTCCTTGGCTCGCGGCGCCGCGGGGCTCGGGCTGTCGATCGTCGTCGGCGTCCCGTTAGGCGTCTTGATGGCGTGGTTCACGCCGGTGCGCGTCGTGTTCAACCCGCTCGTGCAGACGCTCTACCCGATGCCGAAATCGGCGCTGATCCCGGTCGTCGTGTTGTGGCTCGGGTTCGGCAGCGCGTCGAAGATCCTGTTGATTTTCATCGGCTGCATGCTGCCGGTCACGCTGTCGGCGTTCAACGGCGCGCGCGGCGCCGAGCAGGTGCTGGTCTGGTCGGCGCGCAGCCTCGGCGCCAGCCGCAGCCGCACGCTCGTCGAGATCGTGCTGCCGAGTGCGCTGCCCGAGATTCTCGCCGGCATCCGCACCGCGATGGCGTTTGCCTTTGTGCTCTTGGTCGCGACCGAATTGATCGCGGCGCGCCAGGGCCTCGGCTACATGATCGGCTGGCTCGGCGACGGCGGCGTCTACGATGCGATGTTTGCGGTCGTCTTGACCGTGTCGCTGCTCGGTTTTGCCGCCGACCGGCTTTTCCTGATGCTGATCCGGCGGGTCTTGCGATGGCGCGACTAGACGAGACGCTCGCCGCGCCGCGCGGCTGGGGCGAGCACGGCGCGCTGCTGCCGGCGCTGCGTGGCCTGGGGCGCGGGTTGCGCGCCTCGGGCACGCTCCTCGCCGTCATCGTCGCGTGGGAATTGTTCGCTCGCTCCGGCGCGGTCAGCAATTTCCTGTTGCCGGCGTTCTCCGTCGTCTGCGAGCGCATCTGGCAGGATGCGCTGTCGGGCGATCTCGCGGTCAATCTCGGCGACACGCTCTATCGCACAATGGTCGGCTTTGCGATCGCCGCCGCGGGCGGGGTCGTGATCGGCATCCTGATCGCGCGCAACCGGCTGGCGCGGTGGTTTTTCGATCCGCTCGTCTCGGTCGCGTTTCCGATGCCGAAGATCGCGTTTCTGCCGATCTTCATGCTGTGGTTCGGCCTCTACGATTTCTCGAAGATCACGATGGTCGTGTTCAACGCGATCTTTCCGGTCATCATCGCGACCGTGGCGGCGACCGAAGGGGTCGAGAAGGAACTGCTGTGGTCGGCGCGCAGCCTCGGCGCCGGCGAGCGGCGCCTGTTATGGGAGATCGTGCTGCCGGCCGCCCTGCCGCAGATCATGACCGGGTTGCAGGTGGCCTTGCCGGTGGCGATGATCGTCACGATCGTGACCGAAATCCTGATGGGCGGCCCGGGCATCGGCGGCGCGATGATCCAGGCCTCGCGCTTTGCCGATTCGCCCGGCGTCTTTGCCGGCATCGTCGAGATCGGCGTCGCCGGCCTCGCGCTCGTCAAGGGCATGGCTATCCTGCGCCGCTATCTCTTGCGCTGGCACCAGGAGGCGCAGGAGCCGACGACCGTGTGAGACAGGCCACTGCGCAGCACGAGCGCGGACCAGCCGTCGATGACGACGCGGCATTCGAGGCGGAGATGCTGCAGGCGGTGCGC
>DATJUL010000462.1:0-2357 GCA_035502295.1 Allostellaceae bacterium
GATGCGGCGCGCGGTTTCGCCCGGCGCGCCGGGCTGGCGGCGGAAGACAGCGCAGTGTTCGCCGAGCGCCATTCCGGCTACCGGCGCGGCGTGCCGTCGGTGCCGCCCAGTTTTGTCCGGCTGGCCGACGGCATGGACGTCACGATCGGCGGCCGCCTTTGGCGGGTCATCGTCGGCGAGGGGCACGCGCCCGAACTCGCCTGCCTCCATTGCGCCGAATTGGGCGTCTTGATCGCCGGCGACCAGATTCTGCCGCGGATTTCGCCCAATATCAGCGTCCCGCCGCACCAGCCCGATGCCAATCCGCTGGCGCTCTATCTGCGCTCGCTGGTGCGTCTGCGAGGCGAACTCCCAGCCGACACGCTGGTGCTGCCGTCGCACAACCTGCCGTTCCGCGGCGTCCACCATCGCATCGACGAACTGGCGGCGCACCACGCCGAGCGCTGCGCCGAGACCGTCCTCGCCTGCGCCCGGCCAACCAGCGCCGCCGATCTGTTGCCTGTGCTGTTCCGCCGTCCTCTCGACCGGCACCAGACCGCCTTTGCGCTCGGCGAGGCGGTGGCCCACCTGCATTACCTCGCCGGCGCGGGCGAGATCGCACGCGTCGCCGGAACGGACGGCGTTGCCCGTTTCCTGCGCCAGGCGGCTTAGGCTGCGCCCGGCGGCTCGGGGTACCAGTCGCGCGTCACGACCTGTTCGAGGGTGTAGGGGCAGGCTGCCGGCAGCGCCGCGGCGGCATCATGCTTCCCATAATCCCGCAGCGCCAATTCCGCAGCCTGGCGCGCGTACCCATAGAGGCCCGGGTGATCTGGCTTTCGACCGTGTGGAGCTCGCTCTTCCCCAAATCCTCGATCTCCTCGGCGACATGCTCGCGGTCGTAGCGGTTGTCGCTGGTCGGCAACCCGCGCAGCACCTCGGCCTGGTACTGGGTCCAGGCGTAGAAATCGTCGTCGTAGTTCGGCCCATTTGGACGCGGTCCGTCGGGCATCGTCGTCGCAGGCTCGCAGCTTTTGTGCATTGTATGCCGATTCTGCGGCCGGCGGAGCGGGTTCCTTGACTGAAACGACACCCCATCACGCACAGCACGGCCATGACCGTCCGGATCGGGCGGCGACGGGCACGCGGTGGACCTGCCCGATGCACCCGCGGGTCGTACGCGAGGCGCCCGGTCCGTGCCCCATCTGCGGCATGGCGCTGGAGCCGACGACGCCGGCGGCGGGCGCACGGGAAGACCCCGAACTCGCCGACATGCGGCGGCGCTTTTGGATCGCGCTGGCGCTGGCGCTGCCGCTTGTCGCGCTGGCGATGCTCGGGCACCTCGGCGGGGCGGCGCGCGGGTGGATCGAGTTCGCGCTGGCCACCCCGGTCGTTGCATGGGCCGGCGCGCCGTTCTTCGCGAACGGCTGGCAGTCGCTGGTCAATCGCCATCTCAACATGTTCTCGCTGATCGCGCTCGGCATCGGCGTCGCTTACGTCTACAGCCTCATCGCGCTGTTGGCGCCCGGCCGGTTCCCGGCCGCCTTCCGCGCGCCCGGCGGCGGCATCCCGGTATATTTCGAGGCGGCCGCGGTCATCGTCACGCTGGTGCTGCTGGGGCAGGTGCTGGAACTGCGCGCCCGCGCCGCGACCTCGAGCGCGATCCGCGCGCTGCTCGATCTGGCGCCGAAGCAGGCCCGCCTCGTCGGCGACGATGGCGCGGAACGGGATATCCCGCTCGACGCCGTCGTTCCCGGCCAGCTTCTGCGGGTGCGGCCGGGCGAGAAGGTCCCGGTTGACGGCATCGTGCTCGACGGCGCGAGCGCGGTCGATGAGGCGATGATCTCCGGCGAGCCGCTGCCGCTCGCCAAAGGACCGGGCGACCGGGTGACCGGCGCCACCGTCAACACGACCGGCAGTTTCGTCATGCGCGCCGAGCGGGTCGGCAGCGACACGCTGCTCGCGCATATCGTCGCAATGGTCGCCGCCGCGCAGCGCTCGCGGGCGCCGATCCAGCGCCTCGCCGATACCGTGTCGGGCTGGTTCGTGCCGGCCGTCGTCGCGGTCGCGGTCGTGACCTTTGTCGCCTGGGCGGCGTTCGGGCCGCCGCCGGCGCTCGGCTTCGCGCTGGTCAATGCGATCGCGGTGCTGCTGATCGCGTGCCCCTGCGCGCTCGGCCTGGCGACGCCGATGTCGATCATGGTCGGCACCGGGCGCGGCGCGCGGCTCGGCGTGCTGATCAGAAACGCCGAGGCGCTCGAAGCGTTGGAAAAGGTCGATACGCTCGTCGTCGACAAGACCGGCACGCTGACCGAGGGCAAGCCGCGTCTCGTCGCGGTCGAGCCGGCCGGAGGGATCGCCGCAGACGCGATGCTGCGGCT
>DATJUL010000463.1:0-10232 GCA_035502295.1 Allostellaceae bacterium
TTGTCTGTGCCTGCACCGCGATCTCGGCGCGCTCGGCGCCGATATGGCGGCGAAGCGGCGCGCCTATGACCAGCTGCAGCACGAGCTCGCTGCCGTCGACGCCGAACTGCAGCGCGAACGCGCCACGATCGACGTCAATAATCCCGACGCGATTGCGCGCTTCCGCCAGCAGCTCCTTCAACGCGATGCGCTGTTCGAGCGCTCGACCGGACCGGCCGCCAGCGACCTCGCGGCCGCCGTCGCGCGCTATAACGCGACGGTCGGGCAGTACAATGCGCAATGCGCCAACCGGCCGCGCAATCCGGTGCTGTTGTCGCAGGTCGCGGCGACGCTGGTCTGCCCGGCGCGCTGAGCCGGCATCGCCGAACCCGATGCCCGGCGAAGGGCAGCTGGCCGAATCAGCGCTGCCCCCGCCGATGCTCGGATCGCCGCGCGGCTCCGGCAGCACGCGCCAATCGCCTGAAAAATAGCGGGTTTTCGGCCTGCGGTCGCACGCATTGCGGGTGCCGGCGCGGCATCGCATACACTCGTAGTCGAATCTAGGGTGGGGCTGGGAGTGGCTTCGCAGCTGGTCGTCATCGTCAATGACAGCGTCACCAATCTGAAGATCCTCGAACGGCTGGCACTTTCCCTCGACGGTCAGACGGCGGTCGAGAGCTTTACCGAGACCGAACCGGCTCTCGCCTTCTGCGCGGCGCGGCGGCCCGATCTCGTGCTGCTCGCAACGGCGGGAGCGGACGGCGAGGCGGCGGCGCTGATCCGCCGGCTGCACGCGCAGCCCGATTGCGCCGGCGTCCCGGTCATCGTCGTCGGTTCTGACGCCGATCTCGACGGCATCGAGCGGGCGCGCGCGGCCGGCGCCGCCGACCATCTGCTGATCCCGCTGGAGACGCGCGAATTCCGCCTGCGCGCCGGCGCCCAACTGCGTCGGCGCCCCGCGGCGGCCGGGCGGGGCGAACGCGATGCCGCAAGCGCCGCGATCGGCGCTCCCGAGCGGCCGTTCCCGGAAGGAGCGCGGCACGCTTACGAAACGCTGCTGCAGCTCATCGACGTGATCCCGCGGATGATCTGCGTCACCGCCCGCGACGGGCGGTATCTCTTGGTCAACCGGATGTTCGCCAAATTTGTCGACGCGCCGGCGAGCCGGTTGATCGGTAAGCGGCCCGACGAGGCGCATGGCGGGCTGTTGGCGCGCATCATCATGGAGGCCGACGAGCGGCTCCTCACGGGCAAGGCGATGCTGGCGCCGGCCGAAGAGGAGATTGTCGATCGCACGGGCAATTCCTGCGTCCTGTTGATCACTAAAGCGCTGTTCGGCTCCGCCGACGGCGACGAGACGATGGTCGTGACGGTGTTCGTCGACATCACCGAGCGCAAGCGGGCCGAGCGCGACCTGGTCGCCGCCAAGGAGCAGGCCGAGCTGGCCAACCGCAGCAAGACCGAGTTCGTCGCCAATATGAGCCACGAGCTGCGCACGCCGTTGAACGCGATCATCGGCTTCTCCCAGGTCATCGCCGGCGAGATGCTCGGGCCGATCGGCACCGCCAAATATGTCGGCTATGCCCGCGACATCCTGGCGAGCGGCGAGCATCTCCTGGGCCTCATCAACGACATTCTCGACGTGTCGAAACTCGAAGCCGGCAAGCTTGATCTGTCGGAAGAGATCCTCGACCCGGCCAAGACGATCGCCGATCTGGTGCAGCTCGCCGAAGCCAAGGCGCAGGCGAGCGACATCCGCATCTCGATCCGCCGCGAAGGCGCGATCCCGCCGCTGTTTGCCGATGCCCGCAAACTGAAGCAGATCGTGCTGAACCTGCTGGTTAACGCGATCAAATTCAGCCACCCCGGCGGCAAGGTCGAGATCGTGTTGAAGAATGTCGGCGGCGCCGTCGCGGTCGCCGTCGTCGATCACGGCATCGGCATGGACACCGCCGAAATCCAGCTGGCGATGACCCGTTTCGGCCAGGTCGCCAGCGCCTGGGCGCGCAAGCACGACGGCACCGGTCTCGGGCTGCCGCTGGCGATCGGGTTGACCGAGCTGCACGGCGGCTCGCTGACGATTGTCAGCACCAAGGGCATCGGCACGACGGTGACCGTGACCTTTCCGCGCGAACGTTCGCAGCCGCTGCCGGAGATGGCGGGCGGCACGGTTCGCGCGGTCGGGCAGGCGTAGGCTCCCGGCTTGGCCGACCCGGCTGCCAGCCCATTCGACCGACCGGCCCGGTGGGAGGCTGGCGCGCGGACCGGCGCGGTGACGACGGACAGCGGCGACTGGGGCCCGGCGGCGGCGGCGATCGGGCTGTCGCTGGCCGGCGCGGCGGCGCCGATCGCGGTCGCGCTGGCCGCCTTGACGGATCCCCAGCAATGGCGGCCGATCGACGCCAGCGCGCTCGTCGCGCTGCTGGTTGTGGCGCCGGCGGGCGCGGGTCTTGCCGCGATGCTCTCGGGGCTGCGCCGGCTCGCCGCGTCGGCGCGCGATGCCGGCGGAGAGACCGAGCAGGCGGCGTTGCGCATCGTCGTGGCGGTGCTGATGTTCGGCTATGCGCTGATCCTGCCGGCGCTCGGTGCCGGCGGGCGGGCCAGCGCCGATTGCGTCGCGGTCGCTGCCTCGGAGCTGGTTTTGGCCTGGACGCTGCTGCTCTGCGTCGTCCTGTGGCCGTCATCGCGACCGCGCCGGCTCGCGGCGACGGTCAGCGACTTGATCCTGCTTTCGGCCTTTCTGCATTTCGGCGGTCGTCCGGTCGCCGGCTGGTTCCCGCTCTACATCATCGTGGTCGTTTGCGCTGGCCTGCGGTTCGGCATGGCCGCGCTGCTGAGCGCAGCGGCGACCGCGATTGTCGGATTTGCCGCGGTCGCGGTGTTCACCGTGGCGTGGCGCGAGCAGCCGGCGCTGGCGGCGGGACTGCTGCTTGCCCTCGTCGTGCTGCCGGCGCCGGTCGCCCAGGCGGCGCGTCGACTCGCTGCGGCGCGCAGCGCCGCGGTAAATGCCGAGGCCGATCGGCGCCGCATGCTGCTGGCGATCTCGGGATCGCTGATCGGCCCCACTGCTGTTCGCGCGGCGTTGCCCGGGGCGGCATCGATCGCCGATGTCCTCGATTTCGCCGCGCTCGAAACCGGCACATTCGCGGCACCGGTCGAGACCTTCGAGCTGCGCTCCCTGATCCGACGTCGCCTGGCGCCGCTGCAGGCCGACGCCGCCGAGCGCGGCATCGCGCTGCGCTGGCGCATCGCCCCGCACCTGCCGAACCGGCTGCGTGGCCAGGCCCAGGTGCTGGAGCGCATCGTCCGCAGCCTCGCCGAGCACGCGATTGCCGCGGCGCCGCCGCGCCCCGTGCGGCTGACGATCGATGCCGGCCCGCGCGATCGGGATCGCGTCCGGCTCGATCTGCGCGTCGACGCAGGCGAGGAGAACGCCACCGGGCCGGACGGCGAGCCGCTCGCGCTGCGGCTGATCCGCAAGCTCGCGATCATGGCCGGCGGCGCGTTCCTGGTCGAGCACGGCGCGGGCGAGCGTCGCCGGCTGTTGGTGCAGCTGCCGCTGGCGGTCGAGGAAGGCGCGTCGACGCCTTCCCTCGATCTCGACGGCCGCACCGTGCTGATCGTGACCGAGGACCGCGAGCTGGCCGACGAATTGGCCGTGCCGCTTGCCGCGTGGAACAGCGACCCACGCTGGCCGCCCGATGCCGATCAGGCAATTGCCGAGCTTGCCGTCGCGGCCGAGGCGAAGCGCGCGGTCGTCGTCATCGACGGCCGCGATCGGCTGTTGTGGGGGTTGGGGGTCGCACATCAGGCCGCTAAGCTCGGCGTTCATGCGCCGTTTGTCCTGCTGATCGCGGATTCCGGCCAAATCGCCGGGCTCCTCGCCGTCGATGACGGCGGGCTCGACGGCATCATCCCGGCGCCGCCGAGCGTCGCGCTGATCGCCAATGCCCTCGATGCGCTGCCGCTGGCGCCCGAGCGTCCGCCGCCCTCGCCCGCGGCCGAGGCGGCGACACACCCGCGGTGGCGACGCAGCAACCCGGCGGCGGACCCGCTGCGGCGCGATGCGGCGCGGATCACCCCGATCGCGGTGCATCCGAAATTCGCGCCCGACGCCGCGCCAGTCGACGCGCGGGCATTGGAAGGCCTGCAGGCGCTCGGCGGCGATGCGGGGTTTCTCAGCGAGCTGATCGAAGCCTTTCGCCTCGACGCCGCGCATATCATGGAGCGCATCGCGGCGGCCGCGACGGCCGCGGACAACGCCGCCTTTGCGCAGGGACTGGTCGCGCTGCGGCGCGCCGCCGGCCAGCTCGGCGGCGTCCAGCTGTGCACGCTGACCGCCTCGTTGCAGCACCTCAGCGCCAACGAACTGCGACAGCGCGGCTCGCTTTACGTGCAGCGGCTCGAGACCGAGATCGATCGGCTGACCGAAGCGCTGACCGCGTTCGCCGCCGAGGAGGAACGCCGCTCGTGAACCCGGCGTTCGCGCGCTTTCAGATCGCCGTGTAGCCGCCGTCGACGAGGAGATCGCTGCCGGTCACAAAGCTGGCCGCGTCGGACGCGAGAAACACCGCTGCCTCGGCGATCTCGTCCGGCCGGCCGAGACGCGCGGTCAGGTGCTTCGGGCCGAGCGCCTCATTTGCCGCGGCGAACGAGCCGTAGCGCCTGAGCAGCCGCTCCGTCTCGACCGCGCCCGGCGACAGCGTGTTGACGCGCACGTTCTCGGCCGCGTGGTCGATCGCCATGACCTTGGCGAGCTGGACCAGCGCGCCCTTCGTCGCGCAATAGGCGGCGCGGCCGGCGCTGCCGACCCGCCCCAGTTGCGAGGCGATAAAGATGATCGAGCCGCCGCCGCCGGCGATCATCGGCGGCAAGGCGGCGCGCGACAAGAGGAACGCGCCGGTCAGGTTGATGTCGAGGACGCGCTGCCAGTCGGCCAGGCCGATCTCAAGCACGCTGCCGCTGGGGTCGTAGGGCGCGGCGCCGCTGACCAGAATGTCGAGCCGGCCGAACGCAAGCCGCGCCGCCTCGGCCGCCGCTTTTGTCGCGGCCTCGCTCGTCACGTCGCAGCATTGCGCCAGCGCGCGCCCGCCCGCCGCGACGACCAGCCGGGCCGTTTCGGCGGCAGCGTCCGCGTCGATATCGGCGCTCACAACCGCGGCACCCTCGCGGGCAAACGCCAGCGCGATGGCGCGGCAGATGCCGCCGCCGGCGCCGGCAATCAGCGCCGCCCTGCCGGTGAGCCGGGCGCTCACAGCATGACCGTGCCGCCGTCGACCGCGATCGGCGCGGCCTACAGCACGAAGTCGGTGCGCGGATCGATCAGGTGCATGTGGTTCATGTCGGCGACGAGCGGCATCCGCTCGCCGGCGCCACCGGCGGAAGCGGGATTGACGCGAGCGCATACTTCGATGCCGTCGACAGAGAAATAGACCATCGTCTCCATACCCATCGGCTCCACGACATCGAGCAGCGCCTCGAACGCGGCGCAGCCCGGCGGCAGGCCCTCGCCGCGTTTCTCGATCAGGTCTTCGGGCCGCACGCCGAACACCAGCTCGCGCCCGACATGCGGGCGGTAGCGCCCGGCGCGTTCCGCCGGCACCGGCAGGCTCAGCGTTTCCGACAGGCGGATCGTCAGCCCGCTGCCGTTGGCCGCCATCTTGCAGGGCAGGAAGTTCATCGCCGGCGAGCCGATAAAGCCGGCGACGAAGCGCGTCGTCGGCGTGTGGTAGACCTCGTACGGGGTGCCGATCTGCTCGATCCGGCCGCCGTTCATGACGACCACGCGGTCGGCCAGGGTCATCGCCTCGATCTGATCGTGCGTGACGTAGACCGTCGTCGTCGTCACCTTCTGATGCACCTTCTTGATCTCGGTGCGCATCTGAACGCGCAGTTTGGCGTCGAGGTTCGACAGCGGCTCGTCGAACAGAAATACCTTGGGGTGGCGCACGATCGCCCGCCCCATCGCAACCCGCTGGCGCTGGCCGCCCGACAGCTGCTTCGGCTGGCGCTGCAGCAGATCGGTGATGTCGAGGATGCGCGCAGCGTCCTCGACGCGCGACCGGATCTCGGGCTTCGGGATGCGGCGCAGGCGCAAGCCGAACGCCATGTTCTCGAACACCGTCATGTGCGGGTAGAGCGCGTAGTTCTGGAACACCATCGCGATGTCGCGGTCTTTCGGCGGCACCTCGTTGACGAGCTGGTCGCCGATGTAGATCTCGCCCGATGTCGCTTCTTCGAGGCCGGCGACCATCCGCAACGTCGTCGTCTTGCCGCAGCCGGACGGGCCGACGAGCACGACAAACTCGCGATCGGCGATGTCGAGGTCGATGCCGCGCACCGCCGGGGTCTTGTCATAATTCTTGACGATCTTGCGCAGCGCAACTTGCGCCATGTTTCCGATCCCTTGTTGCGCCGGCGTCGCGGCCGGCAATGTAATGGCTCAACGAGATGCGAGACAGCGGCAGCCGGCGCTCTTCGTTGAGTTCGCGGCGAGTTATACACAAATGCCGCCGCCAGCGGTAGTCGATGCCGGCGCAGCCCGCGGCCGTTCAGTGCTGGCTCAATTTCAGCTCGATCCGGCGATTGCGCTGGTAGGCTGCGGGGGTGGCGGCCGGGTCGAGCGGCTCGGTGTCGGCAAACCCGGCGGCGGCCAGCCGGTCGGCCGGGATGCCCTGGCTGATCATGTAGCGCACGACCGAAATTGCCCGTTCGGTCGACAATTCCCAGTTCGAGGCGAACTGGGCATTGTGGATCGGCGTGTGGTCGGTGTGGCCATTGACCTGGAGGACCCAATTGAGGTCCGGCGGGATTTGCGCGGCGATCTGCTTCAACACCGTGACCACCGGATCGAGCTGCTTTTTGGCGGCGTCGCTGAGGTCGGCCTTGCCCGGCTGGAACAGCACTTCGGACTGGAACACGAAACGGTCGCCGACGATATGGATGTCGGGACGGTTGCCGATGATCTGGCGCAGCTTGCCGAAAAATTCCGAGCGGTAGCGCGCCAGCTCCTGCACCTTGGTGGCGAGCGCCAGATTCAGCTTCTTGCCGAGATCGGCGATCTGCAGCTCCTGGCTCTTGACCTTGGTCTGCGAGGCGTCGAGCGCCGCGGCAATCTGCGCCAGCTGCTGGCGCAGCGCGGCGATCGAGGCGGTCAGCGTATCGACCTGCGCCTGCGCCGCGGCGCTCAGCTTCTGCTGCGCCGACAGCGATTGTGCCGCGGCCGCGGCGCGCGCGGTCAATTCGCCGATCCTGGCGTTGAGCCGGTCGCGCTCGGCGAGCGTCGCCGTCAGCTGCGCCTTGAGGCTGGCGCTGTGGCTCTGTTCAAGTGACAGCAGATCGCCGAGCTGGCTGACCTGCGCCTGCAATTCCTTCAGCGCCTTGTCGCTGCCGGACAGCGCGTTCGACAGGAAGAATTGCCCGGCGGTGAACACCAGCAGGATGAAAATGATGACGATCAAGAGCTGCGCCAGGGCATCGACAAAGCCCGGCCAGATATCGATGCTGGGGCGCCGGTGGCGGCTGCGGGCTAGCGGCATCGGGTCTCGCTACCGGCTGCCTTCTTCGGCAAGCGCGGCGATCGTGCGGGCGAGGATGCGGATCTCCTGGCGCACTTCCTGCACGCTGCGGACGCGGCCCTCGGCGATGTCTTCGGTGAGCCGCGCGACATAGGCCTCGATATTGCGCAGATGCGCGCGCAATACGTCGTCTTGGCCCAAGGAATTCTCCGCGACGGCGGCGAGCCGGCTCAGCGACGGTTTCAGTTCCATCTGGTTCTCGGCCAGTTTCAGCATCAACAGCTGGCCGGCCTTCATGTGTTCGCCGAGCACGCCGAGCCGGTCGGTCAACCCCGCCAGCATGTTGTTGGCGGCGATGCGGCCCTCCTCGCTGCGCGTCAGGATGCGCTGCAGGTTTTCCAGGCTGTCGGCGGTCTGCTCCAACAGCGCATGCAGATAGGCCGGCATCGAGCCGTCGCCGCCCTCGCCGAAGGAGCCGCCCGACAGCCGCGTGTAGGTCGACAGCCATTCCTCGAGATCATTGTAGAACCGGTTCTGCGCCTGCCCCGCCTGCAGATCGAGAAAGCCCAGCACCAGACTGCTCGCCAGCCCGAACAGCGAGGCGCTGAACGCCGTCGACATGCCGTGCAGCGGCGTCTCCAGCCCGATTTTCAGGTTGGCGAAGGCGTGCGCCAAATCGCCGCCGCCGGTGTCGAGCCCGCCGATCACGCCGCCGACCGCACGCACCGTTTCGAGCAGGCCCCAGAAGGTCCCGAGCAGGCCGAGAAAAATGACGACGCCGATCAGGTAGCGCGAGGCCTCGCGCGTCTCGTCGAGGCGCGACGCGAGGCCGTCCAGCAGCGTGCGCAGCGAGGTGGCCGACAGGCTGACACGACCGCTCTGGCGGCTGCCCAGCATGCGCGCCATCGGCGCCAGGAGGCGCGGCGGCGGGCCGGGCGGCGCCGTCAGGTCACGGGCGGCGAGGCGCTCGCGAAAGCTGTCGATCCAGTCGCTCGCCGGCCCGAGCAGCAGCACCTGCCGAAAAATGTAAGCGACGCCGGCCAGGAGGATCCCAAGGATCAGGCCATTGACCGCCGGGTTGCCCATGAAGGCGATCATCAGCGGCCGTCCCAGCGCCACGACCAGCGCGATGACGATGGCGAGAAACAGCGCCATCCGCACGACGACCCGGTGCACGCCCGGCGTCGGGCTCCGATCCGCCGGCGGGGCTGCGACGCGCTCAGCCATGGCGACTCATGTCACGCCCTGCTCCATGATGCGCCGCCGCGACAACCCAACCGATGACACCGACGACCGGTGCAAATTAACCGATGGCCGCCGCCGCGCACACCGAAATCTGGCCGCTTCCGGCGGTCCCGGCGGCCGTCATGCCGCGTCCGGCGGCGCCGTTCGGATCGCTTCCTTGAGCAGCGCCGCCAGCGGCAGATGCAAGGGGCCGTTGGCGGCCAAGACGTTGCCGCTCGTCAGCATCGTCTGGCCGCCGGCCAGGTCGCTGACAAAGCCGCCGGCCTCGCGCACCAGCAGGATGCCGGCCGCGATATCCCACGGCTGCGTGCCGAACTCCCAATACCCGTCATAGCGGCCGGCGGCGACGTAGGCGAGGTCGAGCGCGGCGGCGCCCGATCGCCGCACGCCGCTGGTCGCGGCCATGACGCGGGCCAGCGTCGCGAGATAGGTCGCAGGGTCGCCGCCGTCGCGGTAGGGGATGCCGGTGCCGATCACCGCCTCGTCCAGCCGGCGCCGCGCCGACACGCGCAGCCGACGGTCGTTGAGAAAGGCGCCCGCGCCCTTCTCGGCGCAGAACATCTCGTTGCGCGTCGGTTCGTAGACGACCCCGGCGACGATCTCACCGTCGCGTTCCAGGGCGATCGAGACGGCAAAATGCGGGATGCCGTGGAGGAAGTTGGTCGTGCCGTCGAGCGGATCAACGATCCAGCGATGATGCCGGTCGCTGCCCTCGCTGCTGCCGCTCTCCTCGAACAAGAGGCCGTAGCCGGGCCGCGCCCGCGACAATTCCGCCTTCAGCGTGCGCTCGGCTTTGAGGTCGGCGGTCGAGACGAACTCGCCCGGCCCCTTGACCGATACCTGCAACTGCTCGACCTCGCCGAAATCGTGCAACAGCCCGCGCGCCGCCTTCAGGGCGGCATTGGCCATGACGTTGACGACGGGCGAGCGGATCGCCACGGCGGCGTCCTCAGCACTCGACCGGAACCGGACGACGCGTCATCGCTCGGCGGTGGATTTCGGGACCAGCTGGCAGGGCTCGACGGCGAGGTGCTCGCCCCTGCCCTGCTTGCCGCTTTCGGGGCTGAGAATGGTGCAGGCGTTCCCCTGGCGGTGAATGCCGATCACGTGAAAATCGTATTGCTTGTCGCTGGTGCCGAAGACCAGCGGGATCTGGTCGCCGACCGCGATATGCCCCGGCAACGCGACATGGTGGTATGTGTCGCAGGCATTGTAGACGAACCAATCGCGGCACATCGTCAGATCGCCCGACCCCGGCGTCGTCACCGCCGTGACCGGGCCGGCGGCCGCCGCCGCCGCCAGCGGCGCCAGTACCGCCGCGACCGCAGCGGCGCGGCGCCACACCATCGCAATTGCCAACCTCGACATCTCGAACGCTGACCCTCACCCGGTCCGCACCGCCTTGCGGATGCGGTGGTTGTTGGTGTCGCCAATATAGATCGCGCCGTCCGGCCCGACGACGGCGCCGTGCGGGCGATCGAGCCCGGCCGC